>JBDSFP010000025.1:0-9612 GCA_039919415.1 Aquaticitalea sp.
TATGTGGAAAGTTTGTCGAGTTACGCACGACAATTTTTGGGACGGCTCAACAAACCTAAGGTCGATTATATAAAAGGCATTGCGCCAGCCATTGCAATTGAGCAGAAAGTGAATAGCACCAATCCTCGCTCTACCGTTGGGACTTCAACTGAAATCTATGATTATTTAAAATTAATGTTTGCCCGAATCGGAAAAACCTACTCGCCAATTTCAGGAAATTTGGTCAAGAAACACACCACAGCGGATGTTTTGGATTTGGTAAAATCATTTCAGGATGGTGAAAAATTGTTGCTCCTGGCTCCCATTAATTTAGAAGAGGGAAGAACGATGGAAGATAAGTTGAAAGTGTTGCAACAGCAAGGCTACGCAAGGATTCAATATAAGAATGAAGTGCTTCGAATTGAAGATGCTTCGGAAAAAGATATAAAAAACGTAGTTTTTTTGGTTGTAGATAGAATTGTTGTGAAACACGAAGAGGATTTTTATAATCGCTTGGCAGATGCCGTTGAAACCTCATTTTTTGAAGGAAAAGGCACGACTATTATTGAATCGCTATCGAAAAACAAACAAACTTCCTTTAATAATAAATTCGAATTGGATGGAATGACCTTTATGGAGCCAAATGTGCATTTGTTCAGTTTTAACAATCCATATGGTGCCTGTCCGAAATGTGAGGGATATGGCGATGTGATTGGGATTGATGAAGATTTGGTAATTCCCAATACTGCTTTGTCTGTCTACGAAAATACTGTTTTCCCTTGGCGTGGCGAAAGCATGGGTTGGTATCGTGACCAATTGGTGAACAATTCGCATAAGTTCAATTTCCCCATCCATAAACCCTTTTTTCAATTAACTGATGATCAAAAGCAATTGGTTTGGGAAGGGAATAAATATTTTACTGGTTTAGATGATTTCTTTGCAGAACTCGAATCTAAAGCCTATAAGATCCAGAATCGTGTGATGCTCTCCCGTTATCGAGGCAAAACCAAGTGTAGCAAATGTCACGGAAAACGACTACGCCCTGAAGCCAATTACGTTAAAATAGCCAATGTGACCATCACCGATTTGGTCGGAATGCCTTTGGATAAACTCGCCAATTTCTTTAAACAATTGGAATTGAACGACCACGATGCGAAAATTGCCGAACGGCTCTTGAAAGAAATTACCAATCGATTGGCTTTTCTTTCGAATGTAGGTTTGGATTATCTGACTCTCAATAGAAAATCGAATACCTTGTCTGGTGGTGAAAGCCAACGCATTAATTTGGCAACCTCCTTGGGGAGCAGTTTGGTTGGCTCCATGTATATTCTCGACGAACCAAGTATTGGATTGCATCCTAAAGATACCGAAAAATTGATTGTGGTGTTGAAAGCCTTACGGGATTTGGGAAATACGGTAATTGTCGTAGAACACGATGAAGACATTATGAAAGCTTCGGACGAAATCATCGATATTGGCCCAGAAGCTGGAACTTTCGGTGGCGAAGTGGTGGCCGCAGGAACCTATCTGGATATTTTGGCGTCCGATTCCTTAACCGCTAAATATTTGAATGGCGAACTCGAAATTGAAGTTCCCAAAAAACGGAGAACGTCAAAATACAATATTGAAATCATTGGAGCTCGCGAACATAACCTTCAAAACATCGATGTCAACTTTCCTCTGGAAATGCTAACCGTTGTAACAGGTGTTTCTGGTAGTGGGAAGAGCACTTTGGTCAAAAAGATTCTCTATCCAGCCATTCAAAAACATTTGACCGGATTTGGAGATAAAGCAGGGCAATTCACAGAAATAAAAGGCAATTATAAAAATATTCAGCATATTGAATTTGTGGACCAAAACCCAATTGGGCGTTCGTCACGTTCGAATCCTGTGACTTATATCAAGGCTTATGATGATATTCGTGCCTTATTTGCAAATCAAAAATTGAGTAGAATTCGAAACTTTCAAGCAAAACATTTTTCCTTTAATGTGGATGGAGGCCGTTGCGAAACCTGCAAAGGCGATGGTGAAGTGACCATCGAAATGCAGTTTATGGCAGATGTGCATTTGATTTGTGAAACCTGTAACGGCAAACGCTTCAAAAAGGAAATCCTTGAAGTAAGTTTTGAAGATAAAAATATCGACGACATTCTGAACATGACCATTGACGATGCTGTGGCATTTTTTGAAAAGCATACTCAATCCAAAATACAATTCAGATTGCAGCCACTTCAAGATGTTGGTTTGGGCTACGTGACCTTGGGTCAAAGCTCCTCCACACTTTCCGGTGGTGAAGCACAGCGAATCAAGTTGGCAACTTTTTTAGGAAAAAGTTCCAAAAGTAACAATGCCTTATTCATTTTTGACGAACCAACCACAGGACTTCATTTTCACGACATCAAAAAGCTGTTGAAATCGTTTCAGGCATTGATTGATCAAGGACATTCCATCATTGTCATCGAGCACAACCTCGAATTGATTAAATGTGCGGATTACATCATCGATTTAGGTCCTGAAGGTGGTGAACGCGGTGGACAATTGGTTGCTCAAGGCACTCCAGAGGAATTGGTAAAGAATAAAAATTCTGTAACTGGGAAATATTTGAAGGAGAAAATTTAGTTGGCAGTTACAGTTTTCAGTAAAAAGCAAAAAACTTTGCGCCTTCGCTACCTTGCGAGAAATATTGCCTCAAACTTCCTACCTCTAACTCCAAAATTCTCGCATTTTTCAATAAAATAAAAACGCCACTAAACCCATGATAATTGCTGCAAATGGTAAAACGAAGGATAAATACAAAAAAGCAACCATACTACTTTTAATGAAACTCAAAAAGTATCCTTGCTTATAAAATCGTTTGACAGACAAAAACAAATAGAAGAAAGTGGAAAACATAATTATTAAAATCACCCAAACTGGAAAATTTTTCCAAAGCAATGTTGAGAGCACTAAGAGAGATCCTACCGTAAACAAAAACGAAAAGAAATAGAAAGTAAACACCAAATGGTAGGCAAAAGGCCCTTTGTTGAAATAAAACAGTTTCAAAATTAATCCAAAAATTGGCAATAAAATGAACATCGCAATGGGAATGCTATCATAAAATGCCTGTAAAATATCACCTCCATTTTTGGCTTTATAAAATTTAAGGCCTTGTTTATAGATTCGTTTCTTAAAAAACCCATCCTCTTCCTTCATTCCTAAATGTTCATAAATCTTTTGGTCAGAAGTCCCACTGGCAATCATAGAATCTATCACAGCACCATTAAAATCAATCCCAAATATTGTGCCTTTAGGTCCGCTATTTTCATGTAGGATTGAATCCACTTGACTGATTTCCTCATCCTTTAAACCAAGCTGTTTTTGATTTTTTCGTAATGGATTTAAAAATCGCTCAGTCGCAATGGAATCAGCCCTTCGCTGGTGAATTGAATCCAGGCCAATATTATTTGTGATGTTATCTCCCTTCATGGCACTATCAATACTTTGGGTCTGTTCCCTTGAAATGAAACTCAATAGAAAGAAAAACACGACTGAAATGAAAAGATACATCTGTGCAGGATGAAGATATAGGATGCGCTTACCATCCACAAATTCCTTTGCCAAAAAACCCGGCTTGGTCATCAACGGAAGATAACTTTTAAAAAACCTGGCATCCACAGAAAAATAATTGCTGATAGTATTACTAAAGAGAACACCTAAGGTCAGTTTATTCTCTGCCTGTTGCCCACAATAGGGACAATAAGGATAGTGAGCTTCAAATCGTTGCGCACAGTTACTGCATTCCATTAAGGCTTTGGACATAAATGTTTTGGTTGATGGATATAAAAGTAGTAAAATTCCAAATAGAATTATGCGGCAAATACACGAATATATTTTGGACAGATGATATGAATAATGTATGGTCGATACCTTCAAAAATGTTATTTACATTAAACAACTCAACACCTTTACAACAGACAAATTAACATTTAGGCACTTAAATTGAATCTTCAGAAGGAGAATTAAAAAAAATCAAAAAATAACGTCTACTTATTGTTGAACCAAAAACCCAAAAGTCCTTTCCCAAAAGGCTTTGGGATTTTTGCTTTCGATTAAATAGAACCTCCTGATTGTAACTGTTTTTATTGGTCTGAAATTGATTTGTGATTCAAATGAAGATACCCTAAACTCATCACACCGTAAACAAAAGCAAAAGATGATAACTCCAAAAGATGCTTATTTGATGCATACACTCAAGAAATTTAAAACCAAAATCAGAGTTGAGTCGATGAATAAAAGAATGCACTAATATCGGTTTAATATGTAATTATAGAATAAATTCAATTGAAACAGCATATTATTAATAGGAATATTTTTATGAAGATGGACATGTATCATAAAAGATTTTGAAAAATAATATCACTACAATACAATAAAATAATTATGCTCATTATCAGACACTTAATATCTACTAATCGTTTTTGGCATGTTGTTTGAATATAAAAAGATATGATAAACCTAAATCAAACACTCATGAAAAAATTCTTTTTATTTTTTACTGTAGTGTTCCTTATCGGAGCCACAGTTAGCGCAAGAACCACCAACACACTGAAAGATGATTCATTCGCAAACAATTTTAACCGAGGTTATGGTAATTCCTTCATTTTTACTGAAGGTGGTATTGAGTTTTCTGTTTTTCCTGATGGTCAGTTTGATTTTTATGCACCAGATTATGGCCCGGATGCGAACGTTTCCATTAACACGCCCAATACATCCTTTAGTTTTAACAGTGGTTACGACTACAGTCCCTATTTACAATACGACGATTTTGGAGCCATTATCCAGGTTGAAAATACACCCATTTATTATGATTATTACGGTCGTGTAATTCAAATTGGGAATGTGGATATCAATTACACCAATTATGGTCGAGTGGCTTTAATTGGAGGATTACATGTCTATTACAACAGCTATCATACTTTTACGCACTACTCTGGATTTATTAACAGCTATAATACTGCATATATCTATAGACCTTGGCACAGTTATTATGCTGTACCAGCTCCAAACTATTGTATCGTTTACGCACGTCCTTATAGACAATATTACACTCCTGTCCGTTACCATTATTACAGACCTTATATCAATAATTATAGAGAGCCTGTGAGATATTCCAATAACAGAACATTGAATAATTCGTCAAGCCGACGCGGTACAGTGGCTTCAGCCAACATAACAAGCGATAGATATCGTCAAGAGGCAACCCTTGGTAAATCTGATGTTGTCGCAAGTCGAGGCACTTCACTTCGAACAAGTGAAGCCTTAAATACTCGTTCATCGTTAAATGATAGAACAGTTAGGTCTGCAACTCCAGCAAGAGCGACGAACAGAGTTCAAGAACTAAGCAACGATACAAGACCAACAAGAACAAGTCCAGTGGAAAGGACAAGAGCAAATGCTAGAGATTTAAGTCCAACGACTCAACGAAGTTCAACTTCTAACCGTACTTTGGAAAATACCCAAATACATAGTACAAGGCAAAATACAAATGCGATTAGCCAAAGTACGGAACGTGTTAATAATTTGCCAAATAGAAAACCGAACATTTCAAATACTCGTATATCTAATACAAAGCAACAACAAAGAAATACCGTTCAAAGAAGTAGCAGTCAAAAAACTGAAAGAACGCAACAACAACCTAGTTCGCAGTCTACTTCAAGAAGAAATAATTAAAAATTTTGGTTGGTTAGTTGGAAAGTCCTGCATGAAGTATGCCTCAAAGCACCTTGCAGGATTTTCCTTATTCCTGCGAATGCAGGAATCTCACTTCCAACTCGGCAACCTATTTTAGAATTTTGGATTTAATTTCTACAGGAATAAAAAAAAACGTTCAAAATTTAACCACAAAGGAGCGCAAAGATTTGCGCAAGGGTCGCAAAGCTAAACTCTAAATCCCAAACATAGAGCTCTGAATTTTGAATTTCTACATAATCCTCAAATACTTCTTAAGGACCATCGAAATGTCCTCGGAAACATTCAATCTTAAAATTACAATCACATACACAATCGTAATAAGAATCGACTTTAAAACAATGTTGAACAGAGGATGAAACGGAAATTCCCAAAAATAAAACAAAGCTATATTGACAACTAAAAGAATGAAAACCTTAGCTGTTTCTGCATTAAAAGGCATCATATTGAATTTCTTCTTCACAAAATAAATCTTGATGGTATTGTAAATGGAAATTGCCAAAAAAGTTGCAAATGCAGAGCCATTGATTCCAAATAAAGGAATGAAAAGCATATTCAACAAAATAGTCAAGATGGTCAAGATCACTCCGAACAATAAAACCACCCGATAATAATCACTATTGAAAAGCACTACGTTATTGCAGCCCATCAAATTATCGTATAATTTGGCAACGCTTACCAAAAAGACCACCGTCAATCCACCGCTAAATTCTTTAGGAATTAAATCATACAATTGGTTGATGTTCAGAACTATCAATAAGAAAATAAATCCTCCAATAACAAACAGCGTTTGCGAACTGCGGAGATACAAATCTTTTAATGCCACCTTATTCTTGTCATTTAAAAATTGAGCTGTCAAGGGCTGTAAAATCTGTTGCATGGCGCGTGAAGGCACGGCAATCACAGTCGCAATGTATATTGCCACACCATAATAAGCCACTTTTTCAATGGAAATATAGGAGCCCAACATGAAGGAATCAATATCCAAAATAATCGTCGCAATGGAACCAGCTATAATGATGAGTGCAGAATATTTTAAAACGGAACTCACATTATCAACCCTATTGAACTTGAAAACTGGCAAACGCACACTAAAAGCGTACAGCATCATAATGAACATTCGGAGGATATAGACAATAATAACACCGACGATGAATTCTTGCACATCAATCCAATCTAAATTCACTGCAAACAACAAGAACATTACACCCACACGGTGAAAAACTTCTTTCATGAAATTCCCGAAAACGGTCAGCATCTGTGTTTTAGACCAAGCAAAAAACACTTCAAAATAAGCCATGGCAATTGCGGACACAAAGATATACCACACATAATCTTTAATGATTGGGTTTTTTTGGGAAAGCAAATCGCCAATAAAGTCATAAGAGAAAATACCAATGATTCCAATGGGAATAATCAATAGCAACGGCAAAAAAAGCATCAAAGTCAAGAAACTGTTCAGGGAATTCTTGGTTTTGAAGGTCGAATAGAATTTAATCAGGGTATTATTGACACCAAATGCCATCAATGGCATCATGATATTTGCCGTCGAAAGAATATAAGCGACGAGTCCATAATAGACGTCCGAAATGAAATATGTATATAAAAATAAGGTATTGATAGCCCCAATCCCAAAACCAATATAGGTTGTGATTGTATTTTTAAAGGATTGGTTGGTAACAATTCCCATCTACTGATCAATTCAAGGTTCTAAATTCAAAATTCCAAAACTATGAAATTCCAATTATGAAACTCCAAATTTCCAAAAGGTTAAATTTCCTGTCAACCGACAGGCAGGCAAAATCCAAAACTACGTAATTAGAATGTTGCAAACGAATTATTAATTGGCAAGTCATTTTTTGATTTTTTCGATTTTTATATAAGTGCAGCCAATTTACCTGTCAATTCTTTCCTGCTATACGGTTTTATACCAATAGCCTGGGTGGTCAATTCACCTAATTTATAAACTTCAAAATATCTTAAAATTTGTGATTTAAGTTCCTCTTTGGCATCGTAATAAAAATAAGTTCCCGTATTTGTTGATTTAATGATGTGTTCCACATCACTTTCTCGTGGACCAATCGCAAGAATAGGTGTATCGGAAACCATGTATTCAAATAATTTTCCTGGTATAATGGCTTTTGTATCCTCCGAATCTATTTCAACCAATAACAACACTTGGGATTGCCTTTGCAATATCAATGCTTCATCATGACTCACATAGCCAACGACGTTTACATAGGTTTTTAAATCATGATGATAAATTTCTTGCAAAACGTCATCACTTATTACACCTATCAATTGAAGCTGAAATTGAGCTCTAAAAGCTGAATTTTCTTGAATCAGTTCGCTTAAGACAATCCACAGATTTTTCGGATTGCGTTCAGATAATAAAGAACCGATATGTGATAGGGTGAATTGTTTGTCCTTAACTATTTTCTGAAGATTATAGGTATCATAGCCATTCGTAATCACTTCAATGGATTGATTCGTTTTTATGGCAAATTCTTTTCTGGTGTTTTCACTCGTTACAATAATGATATCCGCTGTTTGTAGAACTTTTTTTTCCAATTGCCGATGCTTGTTTTCCGAAGATTTGGACAGTTTGAGTTCCTTGTGATATCCAATAGATGTCCAAGGATCTCTAAAATCCGCCAACCACTTCACTCCTAACCTCTCCTTTAATTGCAATCCAATTAAATGTAAACTATGTGGAGGACCAGTTGTGATAATGGTTTTTATGCTTTCTTTTTTAATGTAATCCGATAAATATTCAACCGATGGTTTCACCCATGCAATTCGAGCATCAGGAATAAAAAAATTGCCTCTAACATACAACATCAATTTCTGAAGGAACGATTGCTTATTTTTCTTGGGAATGATTCCAGAACTAATAGAATTTGACGTTTTACGAGAAAGAAAATTGGCGAATTTGTAAGGTTCTTTAATAGGTTGACTAATGATGGTAATGCCTTCAGGGATTTCCGAAATCAAACTTGAGTCTTCAATAGGATATCTGGGATTTTGTGGAATGTACACCACAGGTTGCACATCAAATTCAGGAAGATATTTTACAAATTTCAACCAACGCTGCACTCCAGGACCACCAGCCGGTGGCCAATAATAAGTGATGATGAGTGCTTTTTTAATTGTCATTTTAGTTAAGAATGAAAAATTCCTTCCCTTTTTTTAAGGGATGGTGGATTTAATTTCAGTTAAGAAATGAAAGACGGAATGGTAAACATCACTTATTTTTGGTTTTATAAAAGTATTTAATCCCCAGAAAACTACGCCTTCGATTTACGAGATTCCTGCATTCGCAGGAATAATCCACCAATTACGAGCAAGCCTAAAAGGATAGAACTTGCCAAGGCAATAGTACTTCCGGTCTTAATAACTCCAGGTTCAAATTTAAACTCAATCGTATGGTTTCCTTTCGGGATTTCCATGCCTCTTAAAACATAATCAACGCGATAGTGTGGTACTTCTTTGCCATCAATAAAAGACTTCCAACCCTGTCCATAATAAATTTCAGAAAAGACAGCGAATCCATCGTTTTTATTATTAGACTTATACTTTAAATAATTCGGTTTATACTTTGATATTTTGATAGTTGCAGTAGAATCAACTGAATAGTTTTTACTCGGAATTGATTGGGTGGTTACTGCTTTCTTTTTAGTTTCCAAACTATCCAAAGCCTTGATTTCTGCATTAGTAGATTTAAGTTTTTCAAGTTCAATTATAAACCATGCATTACCATTGGCCTCAGTATTTTCATACGGAAAAACAGTTCCTTTATCATCATCAGCAATGATATATTTTGTGTTCAACATATTGAGAACATGGATGTTGTTCTTTGCGATATAAAAATCGAACAGCTCATCATAACGTTCCAATTTGGCAGCA
>JBDSFP010000067.1:0-5292 GCA_039919415.1 Aquaticitalea sp.
CTTGTCCTTAGGGAAATTCTCAAGGAATTTTTTAGCAGTATCATACTCTTCGGTAAGTTCCTCCTTCAAATTTTTTAGTGTATCCATATTATAGAATTTTTTAAAATAAATGTACCTTGAAACTGAAATCTTTTGATACTTAAAATTAAATAAAAACATTTGAAAAATTTTATAAAATCTTTTCAAATGTTAAAAATTAAGATCGTTCTAACTAAAAAAAATTCCTAAAAAATATCAACTGAAGTTCACTTTTCAAATGCCTGTACTATCTCAATTCTGCGCCAAGCTCTTTTTCAAAATTGGCCTGTAAATTGCCCATGATCTTATCAATTTGTTTGTCCGTCAAAGTGCTGTTTTCATCTTGAAGAATAAAACTCACGGCGTAACTTTTCTTTCCTTTCGGAAGATTTTTTCCTTGATAGACATCAAACAGATCAACATCTTTCAGCAATTGTTTTTCTGTTTGCATTGCGATGCTGTCAATCTGTTCAAAAGTGATGGCGTCATCTAAGAGCAGGGCAAAATCACGTCGTACTTCAGGATATTTCGGGATGTCCTTGAATTTGATGTCATTGTTTTTTGCCATCGTCAACACATTGTCCCAATTGAAATCTGCAACTAACACGTCTTGCGAAATGCCAAAATGTTTCAATACTTTTTTGCTGACCAAACCGAATTCCACCAACTTTGTTTTTCCTATAGAAAGACTCACACCTTCACTAAATACATCATTTTGGATTGGCGAAGCTTTAAAACCTACAATTCCAAAACGCTCCAAAATGGCGGTGATGCTTCCTTTTAAATAGAAAAAATCACTTGGTTGGGTGCTTGCATTCCAACGTTGGGAAGTTTTGTTTCCTGTGACAAATAATGACAAATGTTTATCTTCCTGACGATTGCCCTTGTAATCGTGATAGGTTTTTCCAAACTCGAACAATTTCAAATCGTAACGTCGTCTATTAATGTTGTGTTCCACGGCCTCCAACCCGGAAAACAGCAGACTTTGGCGCATCACACTCAATTCGTTGCTCAAAGGATTCAACATGGTGACGTTGTGTTCCACTTTTAAATTCTCGCTGAAACCGATATAATTGGGATTGGTCAACGGATTGGCCATGATCTCATAATATCCTTGGGCTACCAACTGATTGCCTATCACATTCTGAAGTTTATAATCCTCAAATTTGGAGGAATTGGACATGCTGGCATTCAGCTTTTCAGTGGTCTTGATATTGTTGTAACCATACACGCGAAGAATTTCCTCAATGATATCGACTTCACGTTGCACATCATTTCTGTAAGCTGGCACCATTAGACCCAATCCGGTTTCGGTAACATTGTTTATTTTGATATCCAAGGACATCAATATGCGTTTGATGACTTCTTTAGGCAAGTCTTCCCCAATCAGTTTACGAGCGTTTTCAAAGCTCAATCGCACTTGATAATCTTCTACTTTTTTAGGATAAATGTCCACGATTTCACTTGAAATTTCTCCGCCAGCCACTTCCTGGATCAGCAAAGCGGCACGCTTTAGAGCGAATTCCGTGATATTTGGGTCAATACCTCTTTCAAATCTAAAGGACGCATCGGTATTCATCAAATGACGCTTGGCTGTTTTACGGATGCTCACAGGATTGAAATAGGCGCTTTCCAAAAAGATACTTGTTGAATTTTCTGTCACTCCAGAATCGATGCCACCAAAAATGCCAGCGATACACATCGGTTTTTCGGCATTGCAAATCATCAAATCTTCTTCATGCAATTCGCGAACCACACCATCGAGTGTTGTGAATTTTGAGCCTAGTGGAAGCGTTTTTACACGTATTTTATTGCCTATGATTTTAGAAGCGTCAAAAGCGTGAAGTGGTTGTCCCAATTCGTGCAATACGTAATTGGTGACATCCACAATGTTATTTTTTGGTGTCAGGCCTATTGCTTTCAATCGATTATAAAGCCAAGTTGGGGAATTGGCCACTTGCAATCCGGAAATAGTGACACCACAATAACGAGGCGCCAAAGTTTTATCAATGACCTCGACATCTATTTTCAAGGTTCTATTGTTCACTTGAAACGCACTCACTGAAGGAGTGATCAATTCGACGTTCATCTTTTTTTGTACCATGCCTGCTTTTAGGTCGCGAGCTGTTCCAAAATGGCTCATGGCATCTGCTCGGTTGGGTGTCAATCCGATTTCGAATACATGGTCATTCTCAACTTTAAATAGTTTGGAAACGAGAGTTCCAACTTTTAGATCGGCATCCAAAATCATAATCCCATCGTGCGATTTGCCAAGACCCAGTTCGTCTTCGGCGCAAATCATCCCATGACTTTCCTCGCCTCTAATTTTTCCTTTTTTTATGGTCCAAGGGTTGCCTTCAGGAGTATATAAAGTCGTTCCAATAGTTGCCACAGGTACTTTTTGTCCAGCAGCCACATTGGGTGCGCCACAAACGATTTGTAATGGCGTTCCTTTTCCAATGTCAACAGTCGTGACTTTCAATCGGTCAGCATTGCTGTGCTGCACACAGGTCAAGACTTCGCCAACGACCACACCTTCCAATCCACCTTTAACGGATTGATAAGTTTCAATGCCTTCTACTTCCAGGCCCAAATCTGTAAGAAGTTCTCCAGTTTGTTCTGGAGGCCAATCAATATGAATGAACTGTTTTAACCAATTATAGGAAATTTTCATTATCTGAATTTATTGAATCCGCAAAGATAATAATACTAAATAGCAATAGAAATGCTAAATAATTTTTATTTGTAAGTATTTTGTCTTTAATTCGGCTCTTGTTCAGAGAAACAACCAATTATGAAATATATATTCCTTCTTTTTGCACTCATTTTAGTATCCTCATGCAATCCCGATTATAACGCAACACCAATCAAACAGGGCATTTGGAGAGGGGAGTTGAAAATTTCTGAAACCAAAACACTTCCGTTTAATTTTGAAGTCACAGCAAAAAAATCGATGAAAATATTTAATGCCAAAGAAATTATTTTGGTGGATGATATCACTTATCACAACGATTCCATTTTTATAAAGATGCCTGTTTTTGAAGGTTTTTTTGCTTTGACAATGAACGATACGGTCATGCAAGGTCAATTTATTAAGGAAAGTTTAGGTCGTGTCGTTCCTTTTAAAGCTGTTTGGAACAAAAAAACGCGTTTTGATATTCCAAAAACGGTTCCTAAAATGAATGTGACCGGGAATTGGGAAGCTGTTTTCAGCGAAGGTGTTGAAGATGAATATGTGGCGAAAGGAATATTTAAACAAGAAGGCGAGAAGGTGACCGGAACTTTTAGGACTACGACAGGTGATTATCGTTATTTGGAAGGTGTTATGGATGGCAATGAAATGAAATTGTCAACGTTTGATGGTTCGCATGCTTTTTTATTCACAGCCATGGTGACGGAAAATATAATGAAAGGCACTTTTTATTCTGGCAATCATTCTAAGGAACCCTTTTCAGCAAAGCGAAATGAGAATTTTGAATTGCCTGACGCAAATGAACTGACCGCTTTGAAGAAAGGCTATGACCATATCGAATTTTCATTTCCAGACACTTCAGGGAAGGTAGTTTCATTGAGTGACAAACAATTTAAGAATAAGGTCGTCATCGTTCAGATTATGGGAAGTTGGTGTCCAAATTGTTTGGATGAAAGCAAATACTATTCAGAATTTTACAAGGAAAACAGAAATAGGGAAGTAGAGTTTGTCGCCTTGGCCTTTGAATATGCGAAAACTGAAGCAGCCGCGTTTAAAAGCATTGAACGATTAAAAGATGGAATTGGGATTAATTATCCCATCTTATTGGCGCAATATGGAAGTTCAGATAAAACCAAGGCTGAGGAAAAGATGCCGATGTTAAATCATATCCTCTCTTATCCAACGACCATTATCATTGACAAAAAGGGAAAGGTTCGGAAAATCCACACGGGTTTTAATGGGCCGGCGACTGGTGAAAAATATTTGGTGTTTAAGGAGGAGTTTGAAAGGTTTGTTGGTGGATTGCTGAAGGAGTAGGTATTTTAATTGTGCCAAACATCAGACAATTTTTGGTCGAAAGACCCTCATCTTAAATTTCTATTTATTTCTGAATTAATCCGAAATTGCTACTTTTTTGATTGTTGAATGAAGATGACTGATTAGCCATTTATCATCCGTTTTTCTCCATATTTTAGTAACATATTCCTGCATTTTCGTTTTATCATCTTTCATATATTCCAAAAATCTAACCACGTATCCTGTGTCTTTTGTAAGTGGATAAATTTCCATCGTGTCGACCAGCGGCTCCTTAAATGGTCTTGGGATTGACTTGCAAAATTTTTCAATCATATCTTGAGATGGTACTATATTGCCATTTGCTAAAAAAGTGATATTTGACTCCATCAAATCCAAAACTTGAGCGCAGTCACCGTTTTTGAAAGCATTTTGTTCTTTCATTGCGGCTACTTTTATTTCTGATTTAACCACATCTAAATCTGATGTTTGTGCGTTTAGGAAAATTGTTGAGTTAAGAATCGATATCAATCCAATGAACCCAGTTTTTAAATCTTTCATTCTTTTCTATTTTGTTGTACAACTTGATAACATGATTTCAGTTTATTTTTACACCACCATTAGCGAAGTTAGTATTTATCAATTTAAAGATCAATGGAATGGTTACTTATCTAGTATAATATTGTGGTTGATGATATAGATAATTAATAGCCAAATCAATAAAATTAACGTTCCCCTAACAGTAAGTAATCAAAAATGCATCTACTTTTAGTTTGTTAACTATTAATCCATTATCCTATGAAAAACTTTCACTCTCTTATGGTCGCAGTCATCATCATTGGACTTGCGACTTTTACTGCCAATGCCCAGTTAAATATGCCAAGAAGTAGTCAACAGGCTACCATAGGACAAACCGTGGGAATTACCAAAATACAGATAGACTATTCCAGACCAAGTGTCAATGGTCGTGAAATTTGGGGAACTTTGGTGCCTTATGGCATGAACAATCTCGGATTCGGAACCGCCAAAGAATCGCCTTGGCGAGCTGGTGCCGATGAAAACACGACCATCAGTTTTTCGAGCGATGTCACCGTCGAAGGCAAGCCACTCAAAGCTGGTATTTATGGGCTGTCTATGATTATCAATGAAAATGACAAGGCGACGATTATTTTTTCCAGCAATAGTACTGCTTGGGGAAGTTTTTTCTACAAACCGGAAGAAGATGTGCTGCGAGTGGATGTGACCACCAAATCAATTCTTCATGTAGAACAATTGACGTATGAATTTAT
>JBDSFP010000075.1:0-2575 GCA_039919415.1 Aquaticitalea sp.
AGAGGCACTCCCTATTATTATTATGGTGATGAATTAGGAATGACCAACGCAAAATTCGATAAGATAGAAGATTATAGAGATATCGAAACATTGGCCGAATACGAAAAAGTAAAAATTGCAGGTGGTGACCTTCACCAATTTATCGAAAATCAAAAAACAGGTGGTGCCAGGGATAATGGACGGACTCCGATGCAGTGGGATACTTCGGAAAATGCAGGGTTTACAACTGGCACGCCATGGTTGGCGGTCAACAAGAACCATGACACGATCAATGTGGCAACTGAAAATGAAAATCCTGATTCTGTTTTGAACTATTTCAGAAACATGGTCAAATTACGAAAAGAAAATTTGGTTTTGACTTATGGCTCTTATCAGTTGTTACAAGCTGAACATCCAGATATTTATGCCTACACAAGAACTTTGGAAGATAAAAAAGTCCTCGTGCTTTTAAATTTTAAAAGCACCAAAGCGAGTATCCAATTAGCTGAATTAAAACAATTGGATAAACCAATAATCAATAACTATGGGGATTTTGACATCCAAGACGATAGCATTACCTTAAAACCGTATCAATCACTGGTGCTATCCTTAAAATAGAATTTGGTGTATGAAAAAAATTGCCATCTTTTGTATAATGCTAACCATGATAAGTAATTGTGCCATGAAGAACGAACCTGTCCTAATTTCAAAAGGCTCCACAAAAACTTGGTGGAAAGAAGGCATTGTGTATCAAATATACCCAAGGAGCTTTAAAGATTCCGATTGCGATGGTGTGGGCGATTTAAAAGGCATTATTGAAAAGCTTGATTATATAAATAGTCTAGGTGTCACAATGGTTTGGCTCAATCCTATTTACGCCTCGCCAAATGACGATAATGGCTACGATGTGAGTGATTATCGCGCCATTATGGATGAATTTGGAACCATGCAGGATTTTAATGATTTATTGCAGGGAATGCATCAGAGAGGCATCAAATTGGTGATGGATATTGTGGTCAACCATAGTAGCGATGAGCATGAATGGTTCAAACAGTCCAGAAGTTCGAGGGATAATCCATACCGCAATTATTACCATTGGTGGCCTGCTGAAAAAGGAAAACCACCTTACAGATTTAGTTTGTTCGATGAAAAAGGAGACGCTTGGAAATACGATTCCGTAACCGACTCCTATTATTTACATTACTTCTCTCAAAAGCAGCCAGACCTCAATTGGGAAAATCCAAAAGTGCGTCAGGAGGTCTATGGTATCATGAAATTTTGGGCTGATAAAGGAGTTGATGGATTTCGTTTGGATGCGTTTCAGTTCGCAGCCAAAGACACCACCTTTCCTAAATTTCCAAAGGGTTTCGAGAAAAATTTCATTGACTATTATGCCATGCAGGGCGATATTCATAAATACCTCAAGGAGATGAACCAAGAGGTATTAAGCAAATATGACGTAATGACTGTTGCAGAAGGCGCTGGACGAAATTTTAAGGAAGCACATGAGCTCGTAGATGCCGACCGCAACGAGCTCAATATGGCCTACGCTTTTGATGCCATCGATATCGCAAAACCTGACGGTTATAGCCTTTTGGATTTGAAAAATACGTTCACAAAATGGGATAAAGAATTTGCCAAAAAAGGATGGTTATCCATATTTCTTGCCAACCATGATCAAGCGCGTTTGGTCAGCCGTTTTGGGAATGACAGTCCGAAATTTAGAGTTGCATCCTCCAAACTATTGAATACCTTTCTTTTGAGTATGCGAGGGACGCCTTATGTGTATTATGGGGACGAAATAGGCATGACGAATATCAATTTCGATAGTATTTCACAATACCGAGACATCGCTGCAATCAACGGCTATAAAAAAGCGCTTTCTGAAGGTAAGGATATGGAGAAATTCATGAGTGATCTCAATTTTTCATCGAGGGATAATGGCAGAACGCCAATGCAATGGAATGAGAATATCAATTCTGGCTTCACTTCAGGAACGACTTGGTTACCTGTCAATGAAAATTATATTGGGTTGAATGTTAAAAGTCAAGAAACTGATGCAAATTCCGTATTGAATCATTTTAAGAACATGGTGCGACTACGTAAAGAAAACCCTGTGCTTATTTATGGAGATTATGAATTGTTACAAGCGGAACACCCAACTATTTATGCCTATACCAGAACCTTGGAGCACCAAAAAGTGATGGTTTTGCTTAATTTTAGCAAGAATGCGTCGTCAATCACTTTTCCTCAATCAAAAAACATCAAACAAACGTTGATCAATAATTATAAAGCGATTGCCATTAATAATGAAACCGTGACTTTGGAACCCTATCAAGCGTTAGTAGTTTCGTTAAATGAATAAACCAAAAATCAATATGAATCTTTAGAACGAAAATTGTTTAACTCTATAACCAACTAATTCATAAGCATATGAAATTTACAAAACCGAGCCTTACCTTCTGGCAAATTTTTAATATGAATGTTGGGTTTTTAGGGATCCAATATAGTTTTGGTTTGCAACAAACGGCCATCAATCCTATTTTTTTGTACTTGGGTGCACCAGAAGATATGTTGCCTATTTTAAATATTGCCG
>JBDSFP010000077.1:0-2556 GCA_039919415.1 Aquaticitalea sp.
GCACCACCTTCTTTTTTGAGATACCACTTACCTATTCTGCGGATACAATAGTTGCTGAAGAAAAACCTAAACATTTTAAAAACATTGAAACTGTGGAATTAAGTAATATCAAAATTTTGGTTGTGGAGGACAACAAGATCAATCAAATGATAACCAAAAAGATTCTTAACAAAATGGATCTTTATTGCGATGTTGTTGATAACGGAGAAGAGGCCGTGGAACGTGTGAAACAAGAACGTTACGATGTGGTGCTAATGGACATTCACATGCCAGGCATAAGTGGATTGGAGGCGACAAAAATCATCAGGACCTTTGACAAGGAATTGACCATTTTTGCTTTGACAGCTGTGACGATTGATGACAAGATGCACGAATTTGACGAAGCCGGTTTTGACGATATCATCTCCAAACCATTCAGGCAAGATGATTTTGAACGAAAACTTTTTACAGCACTGAAAGCCAATGAAAGCTCTACACATTCAACCTGATTTTTCCTTTTACCAACATCTCAAAGGCTTTGGGTCGATCAATTTTCAACTCAATAGGTAAGTAAAACAACGACTTGTTTCCTATGAAATTTGGTGACAATCGCATAAAATCCTTTTCGGTCGTTATAATGAATTCTTGGGTTTTCAAATTTTCAATTTCTTTTGAGGTGAATTCATGATGATCCGGGAAATCCAGGTGTTCAAAATTAAAGTTTTTGGATTGCAAATAGTCAACCAGCGGTTTTGGATTTGCTATTCCTGTGACCAAGGTGAAATTTTTACCTATCAAATCTTCCAGTTTTTTTTCTTCAAAAGTGCTTTTAATGACATTTGAATATTCAATCCAACTGAAAAATATTCGTTGATGATTTTTTGGTTTTAACAATTCTATGATTATTTTTTTATCACTGTCAGAAATCGATTCTGGACATTTGGTTACCACAATCACATCAGCTCGTTTAGCGTTACTTTTTGGTTCACGCAAATTTCCAGTAGGCAACAGTATATCATCCGCATATAAATTAGTATAGGAAGTCAAAAGGATATTCAATTTTGCCTTGACCTTTCGATGTTGAAACGCGTCGTCCAATAAAATTAATTTCGGTGGATTCTCCAATTGCATCAATTTTGTAATGGCATTTCTCCGATCAGCATCGACACAGACGATAATAGTATCAAACTTGCTGTAAATCAGGAATGGTTCATCTCCAATGGTTAAAGCAGTTGCAGCCTCATCAGCAATCACAAACCTTTTGGTGGAACGTTTGTAACCTCTGCTCAGAGTGGCAAGTTGATAATCTTCTTTCAACAATCGAATCAAATATTCAATCATAGGCGTTTTTCCTGTGCCTCCAACACTCAAATTTCCAACGCAAATGGTTGGAACGTCATGTTCCGTAGACTTGAAAATCCCCCAATCGTAAAATTTATTGCGAAGCCAGGTTACCAAATAATAGATGGGAACGATTGGAAACAATAGATACCTTATTAATTTCATGAGTCCATATTAATTATTTTTTTAAGGACACATTGAACATGCATAAAAGTCATTTTCATGATTCGATATAAAATTATCAATGATTGTTTCATCATAACGAAAATATAATATTTTATCTTTGCGTTGAACCAAAAACAGAAAAATCATATGATAATCCAAGATGTTATCAATCATCTCGAAGCTTTGGCGCCTTTGCATTATACCGAAGATTTTGATAACGTCGGATTGTTGGTGGGTAACAAGAACGAGAAAGTCAAAGGCATTTTGGTCACGCTCGACACTTTAGAAAGCGTTGTGGATGAAGCCATCGAAAAGAATTGCAACCTCATTATCAGTTTTCATCCGATTATATTTAAAGGTTTGAAAAAATTGAATGGTAATTCTTATATGGAACGTGTTGTCATCAAAGCCATTCAAAACAACATCGCCATTTTTGCTATTCACACGGCTTTGGACAATTGTTTACAAGGTGTAAATGACATCATCTGCAACACGCTGGGAATCAAAAACAAAAAAATTCTATTGCCCCAACAAGGCACAATTAAAAAATTGACAACGTACGTTCCACTAAATAAGGCCAATAAATTAAGAGATGAATTGTTCAAAGCTGGCGCGGGACAGATTGGCAATTACGAAAATTGCAGTTTCAACATCGAAGGTGTAGGAACCTACCAAGGCAACGCCGATTCCACTCCTGTAATCGGCGAAAAAGGAGAATTCCATAACGAAGAAGAAATCCAGATTTCCATAACCTTTCAAAAACATTTGGAATCAAAAATACTTAAATCACTTTTTGAACACCATCCTTATGAAGAAGTGGCTTTTGAGGTCACGACTTTGGATAATTATAACCAAACCATTGGCATGGGAATGGTTGGAGAATTGGAAAACGAGACAAAAACGGAAGATTTTTTGGCCTTTGTGAAAGAAAAAATGAATGTCTCGGTCATCAAACATTCAAATATTATAAAAAAATCAATCAAGCGAATTGCGGTTTTGGGTGGTTCTGGAAGCTTTGCCATACAGGCTGCAAAGTTAGCAAAGGTAGATGTTTTCATCACTTCAGACTTG
>JBDSFP010000083.1:0-3211 GCA_039919415.1 Aquaticitalea sp.
AAGAAAACGCTCAAAATCGTTTAACCATTGTAGGCGCATTAAATGGCAGGTATATCTTAAAACCACCATTTCAAATGTATCCGCAAATGCCAGAAATCGAAGCGTTATCCATGTTAATGGCACAAACTTGTGGGATAGCAACAGTACCCTTTTTATTAATCCCACTTAAAGATGGTGCTTTAGCCTATTTAACCAAACGTATAGACCGCACTGGCGATAATGAAAAGTACCCAATGGAAGATGCTTGCCAATTCACAGAACGACTAACAGAGCATAAGTACCGTGGTTCTTACGAGCAAATCGCAAGGAGTGTAATGACCTATACACACAACCCAGTACTGGATGCCGTAAAATTTTATGAGCAGGTCATTGTGTCTTTCCTCATTGGAAATAATGACATGCATTTAAAGAATTTTTCAATCATTGCAAACGACAGTAAACACTATGCGTTGGCTCCAGCCTATGATATGGTAGCAGTTAAATTATTAATTCCAGAAGACCAGGAAGAATTAGCACTAAACCTCAACGGCAAAAAACGAAAAATTAGACATCTAGATTTTAACGAAGCCATGGCCAAAGCTCAAATCCCAGAAAAAGCCATTGAAAATCTTTGGAAGCGTATTGAAAAAGGCATGCAGCACTGGAATGAATTAATTGGCAATAGCTTTTTAAGTAAAGAAAATAAAAGTTCGCTTATAACATTAATAGAAAACAGAGCAAAACAATTAGAATTAAATGGTAAATTGTAATGCTTATTATTAATAGACACCATACGATGCAACCACAAGAATTAGTCCACAAAATCGCCACTACAGAAGAAATAAAATCATACCTCATACAAGTTCTTGAAGCATTCCAAAACATGGACTACCATAAGCTAAACGATTTATTAGATGAGAAAGCCTACTATGAGGACATGAAGAAAACTGCATTTATATACAAACAAATGCAAGTCTTCAAAGAGCTTAAAAGTAAGGGCGATACACATCTTAATTTGTCAACAAACATCTGTACAGGTTGTCTCTGTAGTGAACCTGTATTTGTGTTGACAGGTAATAATTCTGGTCATAAATATGCAATCTACATACAGTTTACTCAAGGAGAGATTACTGATATTTACAGATGTTCAGAACAATCCAATGACTTTGATTGTTTGCCACCTTTTTGATATTGATATATGACATTTGAAGATGGAAAACACTGGAAGTAAAATCGAATATAAATCCTTGCCGAAAAAGTAATGTAACAAAAAACTCTTAATTTTTTAATAATATCCAAATGGAAAATTTCTTCTACATCTGCGTCAAAATCATGCAATTGATGAGCAATTTTTTGGGCATATCTTATCAGCAATAAAACTTTATTCTTTTTGTTATTTTACATTATTACAATTTATCTTTTTAGTAAATACAGAACATATTATTAATACTATCTTGAGTTACTCAATTATAAGACTTCATAAGTCCAAAGTTTCATGAAATTACTCATTGTATTTTTCTTACTCAGTCTCAACTGTTTCTCCCAAACCCTCACAGGAAAAGTAGTAAGCATCATGGACGGTGACACCTTCAAACTCCTCAAACCAGATTCTACATTAGTAAAAGTAAGATTGGCAAACATAGACTGCCCAGAAAAAAAGCAACCTTTTTCTGCCAAGGCCAAAGAGTTCACATCCAATGCCATCTTTGGAAAGACCGTCACAATTAGTATTCTAAAAACGGATCGATACAAACGGTACATTAGTAACGTAACATACAACGATACCTTGAGTCTATGCCAGGAGTTGGTAAAAATTGGTCTCGCTTGGCACTTCGTAAGATACTCAAACGATAAAATATTGCAGCAATTGGAAGATAAAGCTAGAGAAGACAAAATAGGACTTTGGCAAGACCCAAACCCAATAGCGCCTTGGGAATGGCGAGCTAACAAAAAGAAGAAAAAACTATAACAGCATGAAAGCACTAAAACTTTTACTCTTTGTGGGCCTTATGGTATTCGCCTTCGAGATGACTGCGCAAAACGTCTACGTCACAAAAACAGGCGAAAAATATCACGAAAGCAGCTGTCATTACCTCAAAAATTAAAAAAAGGAAATTTCGTTCGAAGAAGCCATAGAAAGGGGTTTTACAGCCTGCTCCGTTTGTAATCCTACACAGGTAAATATTATTTTAAAACCTGTTGAAAATTCACAACAATTTAAAATTGAACCGGTCTCATCAACTCCAAAAGTTGTCGCGACGCAATGTACGGGAAAAACAAAGTCAGGAGCGAGATATAAACGGATGACGAAAAATGCGAATGGGAGATGTTATCAGCATTAATCCCTGTAAACAAGTAACCAACTAAACCTTAATAGAATGAAACGAATATTTTTTTTACTGATCACCATATTGGTGTTGATCCCTAAAACATCAAGAGCCCAGAATGATGGCGCAGCAGTTGCTGCAGTAGCGGGAGGATTGTTAGCAATTGGTGCGGGTATTGCGGCCATAGAAGATTTGAAAGAACAAGCCGAACTTACAGCCACCGAATGGTTGTTGACTAACCATCCAGAGTATAATCAATTCTCATTAAAAACCCTGGATTTTGATGGTAAAAAATTAAAGGATATGTCTTCAACTTCGGTTATTACTTTCAAGATGGAGGAATTTCAGATGGAGGACAAGGAAGCTGTTTTTGGAAAACGTTTAGTCCTATTTGGTTTTACCAGTTATGGTTGGATCAATGAACATGGGATCGACTTCAATTAAGTTCACTGGTTTTTGATTGACAAGGAGGAGTGGCTAAAGATGATGTTGTCCTATACAAAAGTAGCTTCTGGCGAAACCGATGAGGGAAAAATCAAGAACGCTTTGATGGATGGAAAAGTCGTTAACCGAGGCGTTAAAGGCACGAAGGGTAATGATGTTGACTTTTACAAAATGGAGGGCGATATGTACTTGGTAACTGACTATTCACCTGAAATGAAATTTATTTACAATGAGAGCTCCCTTGGAATCTATTTAAAAGAGAGTATGGACCTTGTACAGATTGGGCGTGGTGACATTATTAAAATCCACGAGTTTTTCACAAATGAGTAATTAAACAATATCCTAGTGGATAAATTCTTATATTTAATCTCTCCCTAATAATCCGAATACATGGCATTAGACTTTAAACGCTAAAACACCGCATGGCATTATTTCAAAAATCAGTAATCAACACGTACTTA
>JBDSFP010000124.1:0-4986 GCA_039919415.1 Aquaticitalea sp.
GCCATTCGGTGATCGTTATACGTTGACACCCCTATACCCTCTGAAGGAGGTGGATTTTTCGCTGACTTGAATATGTTATTTGCCTCTAAGGTCAAACTATTTTCTGAGATGGTTACTTCTGCTCCCAATTTTTCGAGTTCGGTTTTAAGTGCCAACAAGCGGTCGGTTTCTTTTATTTTAAGTGTATGAAGTCCTGTGAGATGACATGCAATGCCAAGTCCGAAGCAGGTAACGGCAATGGTTTGGGCGATATCGGGGGAATTATTCAGTTGGCAGTCTTCAACTTTTTTTATAGTAATAGAATTGCTTCCAAAAGTAGTTCGCACTCCAAAATCTTTATAAATATCGACCAAAACTGAATCGCCTTGCAGACTATTTTTTTTGTAAGAAGACAATTCTATTTCTGTTCCCACATCGGTTAATGCGACGATACTGTAAAAATAAGAGGCTGAGGACCAGTCGGATTCGATTAACGATTGATGATTGATGATTGAAGATTGATGATTTACCTTAATAACATTATTTTTAAATGACGTTTTAATACCTTTTTGGTTAAGCAATTCCAAAGTCATGTTGATGTATGGCACAGAGGTAATCTCTCCTTCGAGTGTCAATTGCAATCCGTTTTCAAGTTTGGGCGCAATGAGCAGCAATGCAGAGATGTACTGACTGCTGACGTTGGCTTTCAAGGTCACTTTGTCTTTTTTAAGTGTTTTGCCTATTATTTTTAAAGGCGGGCAACCTTCTATTTCCAAATAGGAAATGTCTGCTCCCAAAGAATTCAAGGCATCCACCAAGACTTTGATCGGTCGTTCCTTCATTCTTTCAGAACCTGTTAGAATCGTTTCTCGACCGACTTGTGTGGCAAAAAACGCAGTAAGAAATCGCATGGCCGTCCCTGCATGGTGAACATCAATAATCCTTTCTTTTGATTTTAGAGCCATTTGCATAACTTGGGTGTCATCAGAATTGGAAAGATTTGTGATTTCAATTTCTGGATATAAAGCTTGTATCAAAAGCAATCTATTGGATTCGCTTTTAGAACCCGTTATGGTGATGGACGATTTACTATTAACGATTTTAGATTTGTGAAGCGTTAGATGCATTCGATTTACGATTTACGATTTACTATTTACGAATGTAGAAAAGCTATTTCACAAAGTGACACAAAGATTACAAATTTTGAATTCTGAACCTTGAGCCTTGAACCTTGAACCTTTAACCTTGAACTTTTAAACTATTTCAGTTTTTCATTACCATGATGCCTGTCGTGGTCGCGTTTGGTCTTTGTTTCCATTTTTTTGTCGAATGCAGCCTGAAGGTCGATACCCGTTTGGTTTGCCAAACAAAGAACCACAAAAACGACATCTGCCAACTCTTCGCCAAGGTCTCGGTCCTTGTCGCTTTCCTTTTCGCTTTGTTCGCCATAACGTCTTGCAATGATGCGCGCCACTTCCCCAACTTCTTCAGTAAGTTGTGCCATGTTGGTCAATTCGTTGAAGTAACGAACTCCATGTTCCTTGATCCAAGTATCGACGATTTTTTGGGAATTTTGAAGCTCCATAGTTATACCTTTTTAAGCACGACTTTTTCGGTTTGCTTCTCGATCATGAATTGGTAGAATTTTTTAAACTGTTCATAATCTGAAGCCAAAATCAAAGCATTATTTAAATCCAAGGAAATTGTAAACTGCAACATCGAACCATTTTGTCTGCCAATATAAGTAAAAGCGCCTTCGGTAACATTAAATACAAATTTAGTACTTTCTGGCATTGTTTCGACGGTGTATCCTTCCGGCAACACAATATTGACCGTATATTTGTCAGCAATCGGAAATACAAAATCTATTGGGTAGTTTCTCTTCTCTTCCTTGAAAGGATTTTCCTTTGGAACTAAAAACATTAAGGGCGTAAAATATAATTTACCTCCGATTTCTTCCATAGCATTATTCATATTATAATCATAGGCCTGAACAATAGGCCGTGTGACATCGCTCATATTTTCAATCTCCAAATTTGAAATTTCCAGTTCGCCCTTGTCTTTTTCAAGACTTTCTATCATTTGTTCGTTGCTGAAATTCTCAAACTTATCTCTTTTACGAAAAGCTTGATAATCGGTATATTGATATCTAACCTTACCATTCGCAGATAAATCAGGGTTTAACTTTATATTCAGCATTACCGTTTCTTTGGAAGGAACAGTTGGAGTCAATGGAATCCAATCGGAAGATTGGTCTTTACGAATCAAGCGTCCCAACCAATTTAGGGATTTTATAGGTAGAATGTTATCAGTTGAAAATTTGTGCGTGGCATCCAATAAGATTGTATTGTTGTCGATGACCAAACCACAAATCACATAATTGAAACCTGACCTTGTGGGCAATAATGGGATGCCATTGTTTTTGGTACTGACCAGAATCGGATTGGCATCCAAACCGGCATAACGAAGAATTGACACTAGCATCAAATTGATTTCCGCAGAATTTCCTGTGCCTAGTTTATAAGCTTTGCTAACCCCATCGTCTGTCGTGTAACCATTATAACCATTCCATTTTACTTTTGATTTGACATGATTGAATATCAAGTCGGCTTTTTGTTGTGGTTCTGTGACACCAGATAAAAGAGCCATAATATCATCTTCATAATAACCGTTCTTTTGCAATTGATTCCCGAAATATTCATTGTCATAAATGATTTTAGTGACTTTTTCCCAAGTGGTTGATAACTCCCTTGTTGGTTCATTTGGATATCTCAGCATGTTCAAGTCCATAATCAGTTTTGCCTGATAATTGGATAGATTATCTACATATTCCTCATTCTTCAAAGGAGGCACATTATTCAAATCCGCTTGGATAATATCTGTTCTGTAGTCAATTTTTGACGTGCTTCGTTCCGAATTCCCAGCGCCCCTCACGCCTGGAAACGATGAATTCTCGCCACTGCTCCTACTTAATAAAAAACTATCATTACCAGTTGAATTATATAGTTTTGGAATATACGTGGCTTTAGGATTCATCAAGGTTTTATATTGAAAATATTCTGGTGTCTTCAACTTAAAGTTGAGTTTGTTGATGGGAATCAGTTGCTGAAATTCGATATCGTCAATTGCGGCGTTTTTGGATATTATAGTATATTCAAATTCTATGATGCAGCCTTCTTTGATATCCGGCATGGTAAACTTTGTAGATTTCGTAAATTTGTTTGTTTCCTCTACAAAAATGCCATCTTTGTTTAATTTATCCACTACTATTTTACCGCCTACTAAATTGTACGTCAGCGCTTTAAGACCCGAAATACTTTCGTCAAAAGTATTGGAACCTTCACGATTTACAAATAATCTTATGACTTTGGTAGCATATTCAAATCCATCCCGATTATATATTTTAAGACGTTCGTACACTTCGTTTTTCTGAACAAACCCATCACCTTGTTGATATTGAAAATATATATTCTGATTACGGTACAACACCGTTGCGTTGGCTTCAGGATAAAGAGGATTTGATGTTTCCAACAAATCCTTTTCGCTGACTTTACCGAAACTGTAATCTTGGGAGAAGACACTTGGGAATGCACATAAAATTGTAATGAAAAGTATTTTTTTCATAGTGTTAAGTTTTTGATATCAATACGATTTTTGCTTTATCATTTTTAACGACTTCCAATATAAATGCTCTGAATAATTCATAGTCTTCTTTTTTGTATGCCCCTTTGTTGATGATTAATTTGCGATTATAGACGAGCTTATTCTGTTCGTTTTGTATTATTGATGTTGTGTATTCGCCAAATTGATTTGTAATGTTTACGTCTTCCGTTAAGGCTTCAACTTCGAAACTGTTGGGAACAGCAATTTCATACACATCAATATCTGTATAGCCACGTTCCATCTCGAATGGGATTTTGCGATCTTGGTAGCGTTGGGGTGCAGTTTCCGTTTTATTGAACAGATTCGGCTGTACCAAAATACGGTTTCCGGTTTTTGAAGCGTAGCGATTTGCGCTTATTGCGATTTTTTCTGTATACACAACAGCGTCCTTGTCAATGTTATAATCCATCGAATCCACTTCCAAGCCATTAATATAGCTCCAACGATCTTTATAATGCAGTTTTTGATCAATTATAGTTTGGTTTTGGAGGCCATTACGATACCCGAACTGTGTACCATATGATTTTGAAACAATGGTAGCGGAAACATCTCCAGTTTCCGTCAAGGTAATTGAGGCTTTCGTATCCAAAATGTTATCCTCGGTTTTGTAGATAGTGGTATGGACTATCTTGCCACCTTCGGGAGTTATGATAAGTGCGTCTCTGTCGTCTGTGAAATTGGCGTTGTAACCAAAGGGCGATATTTGGCTAGTACATTCCAACCATATATAATCAGCATCGTTCTTAATACACAAAACGGCGTGATTTCCCTGCACTGAAGAAAACGAACTATCAATATCACGAATGTCTTGGTCTCCATAAATAATCGCATAATACGATTCCACGCCAGCTTCGTCCATCAGGGCCTTTGTATAATTGGACAAGCCTTTGCAGTCGCCATAACCCAAGCGATGAACATCACTCGCCAACATAGGTTTCCAGCCGCCAATACCAATCTGCACGCTGACATATCTAGTTTTGTCCTGTATGTATTGATACACGATTTTGGCCTTTTCCAAATTGGTTTTTGCATTGGCAGTAAGCAATCCAATTTCCATTTTTAATCTACTTGGCAATTCTCGAGTGCCTTGAATCAGTTTGTCGTTCATCCATTTTCCAAAATCTTCCCAAGTATTGTTGATGCCTTTTACGCCTTCCATATCAAATTCTGTCAAACTCGCTTTTAATTCAGGCGCAAAATTATAAAAATCAGGACTGTAGGATTCTGGTTTGATGGCACTCAAATTTCTGGCGGAATACTGATACCCATCAGTTTTTACAATGTTATAATCCTCAAAATTGGTTGTTTTTATCTTTATGGGAATTCCAGAGCTGTTGACGATTT
>JBDSFP010000140.1:0-5825 GCA_039919415.1 Aquaticitalea sp.
GCAGTTTGTAGCTAAAGCTGGAGCTGACCATTACACATTAACAGGGAAAGTAATTTTTCCGAAAGAATTGCAATTCGAGAGACCAGATCAAGGAGGAGTCAACGGAGTTTCGGCTATAACTACTACCACTAATACAAATGGTAATTATTCTGCCTTTTTAGTACATAACTTTACAACTGATAGTAACACTAATTTTACGACACAAGTAGGTGCAACCAACGAACAATTTTCACAAAATATAGTTGGAGTTATTGCATCAGATTTAATTGCTTCTGAAACCAATGTAGATCAAGCCGCTAACCAAGCTGTAAATCAATTGAGGCTAGAGCAAGAAGATTTTGGGTTTTTTGCACAGGAAGCTGTCAATTACCAAGATAAGCTGATTGCAACTTTAGGCATAAGAGGAGATAAATCAACAAACAATGGAGACATCAATAAGTTTTTCTATTATCCAAAAGCTTCTTTGGCTGCTAACTTGCATAATTTTGGTTTTTGGGGAGATGGCGGAGCAGTGAGTAGATTTAAACCTAGAGTTGCCTATGGCGAAGCTGGTACATTTGCTACATTTGGATCTTTATATACCACTTATGGTAGTTCGAGTATTGATGGCAATGTCGGAATTGTTGTACCTATTATTAGAGGAAATCCTGCACTTAGTCCTGAAAGGCAAACTGAACTTGAATTTGGTTTTGATTCAGGATTCTTAAATGACAGGGTTTCCTTAGAATTTACATACTACAAGAAACAAGTTGAAGACTTATTATTAAATGCCAATATTGAGCCATCAACAGGTTTTACTACGAAGTGGACAAATGCAGGTACATTAGAAAACAGAGGTGTGGAAATTGGTTTGAATGTCACAGCTTTTGATTCTGAAGATTTCCAATGGGATGCAGGAATCAGTTGGTATAAAAACAAATCTAAAATGACTCAGCTAAATGTTCCTACCTTTAATTTGGGAGGATTTGGAAATAGTTTGGGTCAATTTCAAATCGAAGAAGGTAAAAGTGTAACACAAATAGTTGGTACAACCGGTCCTGGAACTCCTGTGTCTGTTTTAGGAGATGCCGAACCAGATTTTCAAATGTCGTTTAACAGTAAATTGGTCTATAAAGATTTTACTTTATCATTTTTATGGCATTGGAAAAAAGGAGGAGACAATATTAACTTATCAAAACTGTTATCAGATTTTGGTGGAACAAGTGCTGATTACGATGGTTTTGATGTAGACCCAGAAGGTTTAATAAACAATGGAACTTACCGAATACAAAACGGCCTTTTTGCTGGTAACGCAAGACCTTTCGTTGAAGACGCATCTTACATAAGGCTTAGAGAAGTTGGATTATATTATTCAGTGCCTCAAAAAAGTTTGGACCGATTGTTTAAGGGCATTGTGTCCAATATCAAATTAGGTGTATCTGGGAACAACTTGATCAATATTTTTGACTATAATAGTTACGATCCGGAAGTATCCAACTTCGGCGGTAATGGTTTGTCAACAGGAGTAGAAGTGACACCCTTCCCATCATCCAAAAGATACATGTTCCACTTATCAGCGCAATTTTAAAAATTAAAAATTTAGAAAAATGAAAATAACAACGAAATTATACACACTGATTTTTACCATGGGCTTTCTATCGTTTACGTCATGTACACTAGAAGGTGGTGAGAGTTTAAACGGAGCAAGCACAACATCTATATCTGATGATTTATCTAGAGGAGAGTTGCCACAGGCAATTACTGGCGTTCTTTCTGACATGAGATTAAGTTTGAATACGGAAATTGATGTGCAAAGTATTTTTGGAAGGGAATACTATTATTTTACTAGTTCCGACCCTCGCTTTGAAGGTGATGTGGTTACGGGAAATTTAGATACTAATACATTTTATACAACATCTCCTTGGTCTGGAAGGTATGCTGCCATAAAAGATGTCAATTTAGCTTTATCTGGGTTGGCAAATACTACGGCCGATTTTTCGCCAGAAGAAATTGCGGCAACTAGAGGTGTGTTAAATACGCTTAAAGCACATGAATTGTTGGCTGTTGCCAATAATCAATTCTCTAATGGTATTAGATTAGACGTGTCAGACCCAGATAACTTAGGTCCTTTTGTTTCTTATGAGGAAGCATTGACAGCCATTAATGATCTTTTAATTTCTGCTGCGACCGATTTGATTGCAGGTGGATCTAGTTTTCCATTTACTTTAAGCTCCGGATATAGTGGTTTTGATACGCCAGCTGGATTTTTACAATTCAACAAAGCATTAAATGCACGTGTAGAAACATACAGAGGTAACTATAGCAATGTGCTTACGCTTTTAGGAGATTCTTTTCTGGATTTGGGTGGAGATTTAAGGACTGGAGTATATCATACGTTTTCTTTGGCTGGTTCAGATCGACCGAATCCGCTTTTCATTGCTTTAAATCAGGAAGCTAATGTAAGAGTGGCTCATTCAAGTTTCATAGCTGATGCCTTGCCAAATGATTCAAGACTTGACAAAGTTGTCTTAAGAGATACACCAAGAGAAGCTTCAGGATTGATCGGAAATTATGATGTTTATATCTATCAATCACTTGTTGATCCGGTACCAATCATCAGGAATGAAGAATTGATTCTACTATACGCTGAAGCAAATGTGGGATCTAATCCAGCAGAGGCTAAAAATGCAATCGATATTATAAGAAATGCAGCAGGTGTAGGGCCGTATGTCGGTTTATTGACCTCCGATGCTTTGATAAATGAAATTCTTTTTCAAAGACGTTATTCTTTATTTGGTGAAGGACATAGATGGATAGATATGAGAAGGTTCGGTAGAATTGACCAATTGCCTAATGATAGACCTCAAGATAATGTTCCAATGGCAGTACCAATTCCGGCGAATGAGAATCAATAAATTTTTTATTTAAAACTGAAAAGCCTCAACATGTGTTGAGGCTTTTTTGCTATTAATCGATGTCCAATCTTGTGATGGGTTCATCGTCAAGGTCTTCATTGACGGATTTGATTTTCCGTCTTAACCACATTTTGAATTTTATGGAAAGGAAGTACAATACAGGGACCACAATTAAAGTCAAGAATGTCGCAACAAATAGACCATATATTACAGTCCATGCCAAGGGTCCCCAAAATACCACGTTGTCTCCACCCATATAAATGTTTGCATTGAAATCCCTGAAGAGCGTAAAGAAATTAATATTCAAACCAATTGCCAATGGCACCAATCCTAAAATGGTGGTAATGGCTGTCAACAAAACGGGACGTAAACGTGCTTTTCCAGCTTTGACAATGCTTTCAAATAAATCTTCGGTTTTGAGATAGTCATGTTCGTCAATATCCAATTCGTTTTTCTTCCTATCGACCAGTAATTGGGCGTAATCCAATAAAACAACTCCGTTATTAACCACAATTCCCGCTAGGGCAATGATACCAACCATGGTCATCATAATTACGAAGGCACTTCCCGTAATTACAATGCCGCCAAACACGCCAATGAAACTCAAGAAAATTGCCAGCATAATGATCGCTGGTTTTGAAACGGAATTGAATTGGAAAATCAAAATGAAGAAAATCAATGCCAAACCAATAAAGAAGGCACTCATCAAAAAAGTCATTTGCTTGTTTTGTTCCTCAATTTGCCCCGTATAATCTATGTTAATATTCTCGGGCAATCCTTCATAACTTCGCATTTCATTCTGTACTTGTGTTACCACCGCACCAGCATCCGTAAACCCTGGAGCCAAGGCAGAGTACAAGGTTACTACCCGCTTGGTACCTCTGTGTTTAATGGCGCTATATCCAGAAGTGTTTTCCTGATGGGCCAATGTGGACAATGGAATGTCTATGAGTTGTCCTGAGTTATTCCTGAAGGTAATATTTTGGTTGAAAAGCGCGCTTGTATTATATCTGTTTTCTTCATTAAAACGAACATAAATATCAAAGTCGTCACCACCTTCTTTATAAATTCCTGCTTTTGAACCGAAGATTGAATTACGCAATTGCTGCCCAACTTGGGATGCACTTACACCCAATTCCCCAGCTTTTTCTCTATCCACAGTGACGCGCATGGTTGGTTTGTCTTTGTTCACATCAATTTTAAGTTCGTCGACACCAGCAATGTTCTTATCATTTAGAAATTCCCGCATCTTTTCTGCTGTGGCAATTAATTGGTTGTAATCATCACCTTGAATTTCAATGTTTATTGGAGCTCCAGCTGGAGGACCATTCGCATCTTTTTCAACGGAAATCAAAACGCCAGGATAAATACCTACCAAGGCCGCCTGAACTTTTTGACGCAATAATTCGCTGTCTTCTCCTTTACGGAATTTATATTCGCGCATGGATGCCGTAATCTTTGCTTTGTGTGGCATCTCTGCGGCTGAACCAGCATCGGTTTGAGGATTTCCAGCACCTTCTCCAACTTGTGACACGGCACTTTCTACCAAGAAATTGTAATCGCCATCCTTATATTGTTTGCCATTGACAACCTTATAAACACGTTTTTCAATTTCCTTGGTTATGGCATTGGTTTTATCAATGGCAGTGCCTTGTGGATATTCAATGTAAACAATAATTTGATTTGGCTTATTGTCTGGAAAAAACTCCACTTTAGTTCGTTTTTGACTTAATGATATTCCAAAAGCTGCAAACGCTGCGAACAAAAGAATGACCGTACCAATACTTAAAACATAAGGCATTCTTCCAGAAAGGGAGCGGCGCAAAGTGCGTTCATACCAGTTCTCAAGTTTCACCAATGTATTATTTTGAAAATTATTGGCCCATTTTCTTAAGAAAAATCGATACATCCAAAGCATGACAGCTGTAAAAACCATTAAGGTTCCCAAACCTCTGTAAGGTCCTGCTACGAAGAATACAATAATTCCTATAAGCGCTATTACACTGGTTGTGATGATGATTCGTTTTAGAGGCTGGTCTTTATCTTCAATGGTCATGAATTGCGAAACCAAAACCGAGTTGAAAAAGATGGCCACGAACAACGATGAACCCAAAACAACCGATAAAGTTATCGGTAAAATTTTCATGAATTCTCCCATGATGCCTGGCCACAATCCTAATGGAACGAAGGCTGCCACCGTTGTAGCTGTCGAAATAATTATTGGGTACGCGATTTCACCAATACCTTTTTTAGCCGCTTCCATTCGGGTCATACCTTCTTCATCCATGAGTCGGTATACGTTCTCCACAACCACAATCCCGTTGTCCACCAACATGCCGAGTCCCATTATCAGACCAAAAAGAACCATAGTATTCAAACTATAACCCAAAAGATTTAAGATCATCAAGGACATCAACATGGACATTGGAATTGCAAATCCAACAAAAATGGCGTTTTTAAATCCCAAAAAGAACATCAAAACGGTGACCACGAGAATAACCCCAAAAATGATGTTGTTGACCAAATCATCAACCTGACCAATGGTAACTGACGATTGATCGTTCGTTATAGTGACGGTCAAATCTTTTGGCAGGGTATTTTTTTTGGCATTTTCCACAATGACCTTAATTTGTTCTACAGCGTCCACCATATTTTTGCCAGCACGTTTTTTGACATCGAGCATCACCACTGGTGCACCATATTCCCTTGCATAGGTGGTTTTGTCTTCTTCCTTAAAAGAAACGGTTGCCACATCTTTAAGATATATGGCATTTCCATTTTCTGATTTGACAACAAAATTCTCAAGTTCGGACGGATTTTCAATTTCTCCAAGAATTCGAATGGTACGACGCTGACCGCTGGAAATCAAGTTGCCAGCCGACATGGTCACGTTTCCGTTATTGATAGCTCCTAAAATGTCATTAAATGCCA
>JBDSFP010000145.1:0-4322 GCA_039919415.1 Aquaticitalea sp.
GAGAAAAACATCCCACAACGCTTCGGACTACGACACAGGGCAGCCATTGGGATTTCTGAAAAAACCGATGCGTTGGCCTTGGTAGTCAGCGAGGAAACAGGACAAATTTCCTTTGTGATGAATGGCGAGTTTGTCATGTTTGAGGACAGTGAAGAGCTGTTGGAGTTGATTGCGAAAAATTTGGCCTAATATGAACTGTAAAAATTGTCAGGCAATCTTGTCGGAAAATGGTGAATATTGTTATTCATGCGGTGGGAAAGTAATTCGAAATCGATTGACCATCAAAAATCTTTTTGAGGATTTTACCACAACATTTTTCAACTACGACAATAAATTCTTCAAAACATTTATAACTCTCTTCAAAAAACCGGAAGATGTCATTGGAAGTTATATCGATGGCACTCGCAAGAAATATTTGGATGTGATCAGCTACTTTATGGTTGCTCTGACCGTAACTGGTTTTGAGTGGCTAATTTTAAAAAGATTTTTTCCGGAATTACTTGATTTATCAGATATAAGCTATCAGGAGAATGCCAAATTTACTAACGACATTTTTAATTTTGTGCAAAACAATTCGTCCGTGGTGATGATGTTGTTTGTGCCCATCTACGCTTTGATTTCACGGATTGTGTTTATCAATAAAAAGAAATACAATTACACAGAACATCTTGTAATATTTATGTACGTTTTGGCTCAAATTACTTTACTGGGAACTGCATTGAATATCCTCGGTGCCCTATTGGGATTTTCACTAGGCAAACTAATATATTTAAATCTGCCTTTGCAAATCGTTTATTCAGCTTATTGCCTTAAAAAATTATATACCTTGAGTTTAAAAGGTATTATGTTGAGGACATTGTTCTTCATTCTTGTGTTTTTAGTTTTTTATGCAATTACAATCATTGTCATAGCACTTTCTCTGTATTTAATTCAAGGTCCTGAATATTTAAAGGCATTAATGCATACTCAGTAATGATATTGAGAATTTTAAGCAACTTCCTCTCTCATAAACTGCACCTCATACAAGTTTCGATAGTACCCATCTTTTTTCTTCAGTAACTCTACATGGGTACCTTGCTCCACAATGGTACCAGAATCCATTACAATAATGCTATCCGCTTTTTTAATGGTTGCCAAACGATGTGCGATGACGATTGATGTTCTTCCTTTGGTAATTTTAACAGTAGCATCCTGGATCAGTTGCTCTGAATAGGAATCGACCGAAGAGGTGGCCTCATCCAAGACCAAAATACTAGGATTGGTCACATAAGCTCTTAAAAACGAAATCAATTGTCGCTGTCCGGAAGATAGCATCACACCACGTTCCTTGACATTATAATGATAGCCATTTGGCAAACTCATTATAAATTCGTGAATTCCAATATCCTTGGCGGCTTGCTGGACTTCAGCTTCAGAAACGTTATTATTATTGAGTGTGATATTGTTCAAAATGGTGTCAGCAAACAGAAAAACATCCTGCAAAACGACAGCGATTTGCGCTCGCAAGGATTTCAGGGAAATCCCCTTAATATCAATTCCATCAATTTTGATGGTGCCATTCTGTATTTCATAAAATCGATTCAACAGATTGATAATGGTCGATTTTCCAGCTCCTGTAGCTCCAACAATGGCAATGGTCTGCCCGGAATAAACTTCAAATGAAATGCCTTTTAAAACTTCTTCATTCTGAATATAGGAAAAATGAACGTTCTCAAATTTAATATCCCCTTTAAATTGTGGTGCTTCAAGAGTTCCAACATCATCAATATGCGCGTCTGTATCCAAAACGGCGAACACTCGATTGGCAGCCACCATTCCCATTTGGAGCGTGTTGAATTTATTGGCAATTTGGTTCAACGGCCTGAACAACATCGGAATCATCATGATAAAAGCGGTCAATTCCCCCAAAGAGGCTGTGCTGTTCTTTATTACATCAAGACCTCCATACCAGACCACCAAACCAAGCGTAATGGACGAGAGAAATTCAGCAATCGGAAAGAAAATGGAATTGTACCAAACGGTTTTCAACCAGCCTTTTTTATGGCGCTCGTTGATTTCCATAAAGTTTTTATATTCCGTTTCTTCACGAGTGAAAAGCTGTAATATTTTCATTCCTGTCACCCGTTCCTGAACAAAGGAATTTAGATTGGATACTTCATTTCGGACATCCTCAAACGCCATCTTCATATATTTCTGAAAAATATTGGTCGCATAGATAATCACTGGCATTGTGGTAAAGACAATCAATGCCAAAGTCCAATTCATGTATAGCATCATTCCAGCAATGGCAACCATTTTGAGCAAATCACTAAAAATCATAAACAACCCATCGCCAAACACGTCTGCTATTCGCTCCATATCGGTAACGGTTCTCGTGACCAAAACACCGACGGAAGAGTTGTCAAAATATTTCATTTTGAAACTCATGATATGCTTAAACAATTTAACCCTGATATCCTTTACCACCGATTGTCCCAGCCAAGTAGCATAATAAATAAAGAGGAGATTACACACAACTTCCAAAATCAAAAGCACAACCATCAAAATGATGAAGTACATAAATCCATCATATTGCTGCAAGGCTATTTTTGTATCGATTGCTTCTTGCAGAACTTTAGGGCGTAAAACCCCAAAAATGGCCAAACCAACCACAAAACCAAGGGTACAGTAAAAGACCAGTTTGTACGGACTTATATATTGTATCAACCGTTTAAAAAGCGACACATTGTAGATATTCTTCTTTTCTTCTTTCGACATTTAAAATTTAATCCTGCTAGACAGCAAATTTAATTTAACGATATTAAATATTCTCTATTTTTTTATTGTTTCTGGATAGACAATCCTTGTTAGATACAATCCATGGGCAGGAACCGAAAAGCCAGCTTCACTCCTATTCTTTGAATTGATAATCTCGTGTAATCTCTCCGCTGGCATTTTGCCCAATCCTATTTCTATCATGGTTCCCACGATAGCCCTGACCATATTTCTCAGAAACCTGTCGGCCGTAATGGTAAAGATCAATTCATCATTTTCTAGTTTCCAGAATGCTTCATTAATATTACAATGATACGTTTTTACGTCGGTATTGCTTTTGGAAAAGCATTGATAATCTTTATACTGTAATAAAATATTACAGGCTTCATTCATTTTTTCCATATCCAAAGGAAAAAAGATATGATAGGCAAAATCACTTGTAAATACATTTTTCATTGTCGCAATTCGATATTGATAAGTTCGACTTGTGGCATTGAAACGTGCGTGTGCCTTGAAATTGACTTCAAAAATGGAATGAATCGAAATGTCCTTTGGTAAAAAACAATTCAATTTAAAAATAATCAATTCAATATCAAAGGTTTCCTCTACATCAAAATGTGCAAACATCTGCGAGGCGTGCACCCCAGCATCGGTCCGACCTGCTCCCATAACCGTGATTTTGTTACGCAACAATTTGGTCAATGCTTCCTCCAAAATCTGTTGTACAGAGATGGCGTTGGGCTGATATTGCCAACCATGATAGGCCTTTCCATTGTATGAAAACTCGATAAAATATCTCAACTGAAAACTTTACTTTTGTAAGGGGCAAAGATAGTGTATGATTAACGATTGATGATTAACGATTGATGATTTTTGAATGACAAATGTGAAACAAAGAATTTAATTCCTATTGAAAAAAATCCTTCTTCTTTCCGATACGCACAGTTATATGGATGACGATATCCTAAAATACGTCAAGCAAGCCGATGAAGTCTGGCACGCAGGCGATATTGGAGACTTGAAAGTTACGGATGCCCTCAAAAATTTAAAACCACTAAAAGCGGTTTACGGAAATATTGACGATACCAAAGCAAGATTGGAATTCCCAGAAAACAATCGGTTTATGTGCGAAGAAGTTAATGTATTTATGACGCACATTGGCGGTTATCCGGGAAGATACAATGCCCGAATTCGAGAACAACTATTTGAAAATCCGCCCAAAATATTCATAAGTGGCCATTCACATATTTTGAAAGTGATGCCAGATAAAAAGCTGAATTTATTGCACATGAACCCTGGAGCTGTTGGCAAACATGGGTTTCAACAAGTACGCACAATGCTTCGTTTTACGATAGATGGGAAAAAGATTGGGGATTTAGAGGTGATTGAATTTAAAAAATAGCACCTAAAGCAACTTTGAGGAAAGTCTTTCAGAAAAAAGATCCCGCTAACCCCGAAATCTCGGGAGCGGGATTAATTCAACCAATATTTTTGAATGTGTCCTTTGGACTTTTCAAAAATAGGTTTCATTAAAAAGCCCAAGATCTCCATCTTGGGCTTACGCACTT
>JBDSFP010000362.1:0-3214 GCA_039919415.1 Aquaticitalea sp.
GGCGTAATACAACATGACCAGTCCCAATGCCATCACAATAACGGAGGCCACAATCGACAATTTTAAATCACCTGTAAACCCAAAAGCTGGAATCAGCGACACCAAAAGCGTCCAAATGCAATACAGAATTATTTGTACGGCAGTTCCCTTATCTCGCTTACCTGTTGGAAGCATGAAAAACCCACCTTTTTTATAATCATCAAACAAAAACCATCCAATCGCCCAAAAATGTGGAAATTGCCAAAAAAACTGGATTGCGAACAAGGTCCCAGGTTCAATACCAAAATCATTGCGAGCCGCCACCCAACCCAACATAAACGGAATTGCTCCCGGGATTGCACCGACAAAAACTGCCAAAGGCGTTTTGGTTTTTAGGGGCGTGTAAACACAAGTATATAAAAAAATGGAAATCGCTGCATACATCGCTGTACGCGGATTAATGACATACAAAGTGGCAACCCCTAGAATCGTAAAACCAATTGCAATGGTAAAAGCGGTATTGACCGACATTCGTCCTGCTGGTACCGGTCTGTTTTTGGTGCGATCCATCAAAGCATCCAAGTCGCGCTCAATGATTTGGTTATAGGCATTGGAAGCCCCAACCATAAAATAGCCGCCAAAACACAGTAATATCAATGTAACTCCATCAACGGTTTGCGCGCCCAAGAGATAACCGGCAATCGAGGAAAAAACGACACTCAAGGAGAGTCCCATCTTGGTAATTTCCTTAAAATCGGTTACCCATGATGTTGCTTTTATAGAAGATTCTGAAGTACTCAAAATGGACACAATCACTCACTTTTCAATGCGAGTGCAAAGATACCTTGAAAATTGCTTTTGGGCAATCTAAAAATAAAGTAAATTCTCTTTTTTTGAATTGATTATTGTTTTAGTATCTTTAAAGGACAATTTTATAAAATTCTATCACAATGAAATACTTACTGTCTTTGATGATGTCTGCTGTTTTTTCCACATTTTCAATCATAAACGCCCAAAATTTTGATGAAGTATCCATTGAAACCACCAAGCTTTCAGAACATGTTTATATGCTTGTTGGTGCAGGCGGCAATATTGGCGTCAGCATTGGTGAAGATGGCGTCTTTATTATTGATGATGAGTTTGCGCCTTTAACTCCAAAAATAGAAGCAGCCATTAGAAAATTGAGCGATAAACCACTTCAATACCTTGCAAATACCCATTTTCATGGAGATCATACAGGGGGAAACGAAAATATGCACAATCTTGGAACAACTATTATCGCACATGACAATGTACGCAAACGTCTTCAATTACCGCAACAAGATGGCACAACGTCTCCCATAAGTGCTTTACCAGTCATCACTTTTAATGACCAATTGAATATGTACATCAATAGTGAGCATATTGCCATTTTTCATGTAGACAATGCCCATACGGATGGGGATTCAATGCTATACTTTACGGAAAGTAATGTCTTGCATACCGGCGATGTTTATTTTAATGGACGCTATCCGTATATTGATTTGGATTCAGGAGGAAGTGTGAACGGATACATCGAAGGGGTAAAAAAAGGGTTGATGCTTATAGGTGAGGACACTAAAATCATTCCTGGCCATGGTGGTCTTTCAAATAAAGGGGAATATGAAACTTTTTTAACCATGCTGGAATCACTTAAAACCGCCGTTCTAGTAGAAATTAACACAGGAAAAACCGAGGATGAAGTTGCCAATAATAAAGACCTGACCAAAGCCTATGATGCCTTAAATTATGGCGATGGTTTTATCAATAGTGAAACTATCCGTCGGACTTTTTATAAAAGTTTAAAAGAATAGTACACTTCTAAGTATCAATATACCAATTAAACAAATCGGTACGAATCCCAAGACTGAACCATGTCGTATTGCTCTTGAACGTTGTGGCTGTTTCTGCTTCGGGATTGAAATTCCTAAAGCTGATATTGGTAAACAACTTTAAATGGCTCACAGGATTGATGAGGTAGCCTCCTTCCAATTCGGCATTGAAGGTTTTTGTTTTGTTGCCCTGCCCGATTTTTACACCATTGTCAAAAGGTCGATCGTTGTAGTTTCGGTAAATATCGCCACCATAACTGAATGAATCTTCGGGGGTGTTAAAATCAAAGCCTCGTGTCCCAAAAATAAATTTGGCATCCGCGAACCATCGACCATAATCGTAGCGGCCAATAAAAATGACTTCTTTAAAGTTTGCGCCCCAAAGATGTGCCATCGGTTGATTGTTGTGTGCATAATTGAGCACAATGGTATTGTGTGAATAGGTATAAGGACGCACTTGATTGTATTCAAACTGTAACAATAAATGATCTATATCCAAGGCATTGTAATATTTCAAACCCAATTGATAACCATATTTGTTCTTCCAGCTTTTATTGCCACCAGTAATGTCTTTCAATGAGAATTCATCCAAAACAAACTGACCATACAAATTCACTTGGTTGTTCCATTTGTATTTTGCTGAAGCACCGACAATGGCATTTCCCGCATCCTGCCCTGTTTCAAACTCAATGGCCCTGTAGAAAATAATCGGATTCAGATAGTTCAAATCAAAACCTCGGTCATTGGAAGTGGTCCATATTACGGATTCAAACAAACCAATATTCAAACGCTTGGACACATTATAACTCAAATAATGATTGGCAATGTATTTGGTCTTAAAGGCGCCATCTTTGGTTACTTCGGGTCGCACGTCTCGCAGCGAGGTCCAAGTATTGGTATATTTGATTTTCCAAAACATTGTGTTCAGTTTGATGTAAGGATAGGGACTCGCCACATCACTCTGCAACAACGAACGATAGCCATCACCAATAAAATTCTTGCCATGACCAAATTGGATGTTGATGAACTTGGCAGGTGCATACGACAAATACCCTTCCGCTACAGGATAGTCAAAACCACCATCCTTAAAGTTTTTGGCCACACCTCGTCCCGGCACAATCGCTGGATCACCATCCGTTTTTAGACTATAGGCATAGGTGTTATAATACTGTGCAAAACGCCCTTGACTTTCATAGACCGAGGCTGAAAAATTGAATTTTTTACCCAATCCACCTTGTACATAGATGCCGCGAGTATTGTTATATGTGCTGTTGAAATTTGCTTCGGTATCCTTCCCGATTTGCAAATCAAACACAGGATCTAAAGTAAACCAAAAGTCCTTGCCCTGAACTTGTACCAAATGTTCGTCCCATAATTTCCGGGAC
>JBDSFP010000209.1:0-5884 GCA_039919415.1 Aquaticitalea sp.
TCAGTTGTTCGACATATAAAAAACATTTACAAATCGTCTGAATTAAATAAAAAAGCAACTTGTGCAAAAATTGCACAAGTTCAAAGAGAGGGCGAAAGAGAAGTTAATAGAAATATTCAGATTTACAATTTGGATTTGATTATTTCCGTCGGATATAGAGTCAATTCAAAAAAAGGAACACAATTCAGAATCTGGGCAAACAAAATCATCAAAGACCATTTGGTTAAAGGATATTCCATTAACGAGGAGCGACTTCAACAACTTAAAAAAACAATTCAACTAAACATCCGAACGTCAAAAAGTATAGAAACTAATGGCAATTCAGATGGATTTCTCGACCTCTTAAATAACTACTCCAAGGCATTGGATATTTTGGATGATTATGACCACCAGAATCTACAAAAGCACATTGTTTCCAAAGAAATCCTCTTCTATATTGATTATGATGAGGCTATTTCTGCCATTTTCCAATTAAGAGAAAAATTTGGAGCTTCGAGTCTATTTGGCAACGAAAAAGACCAATCCTTCAGAAATTCCATTGCAGTAATCGACCAGACTTTTGACAAGATTGACTTATATCCAAGCATCGAGGAAAAAGCAGCCAATCTTTTATATTTGGTAGTCAAAAATCATTCATTTACTGATGGAAACAAGCGGATTGGTGCATAGTTGTTCGTTTGGTATCTCGATAAAAACTCATTTCTATACAATGCAAATGGAAGTAAAAAAATAGCAAATAACGCCTTGGTTGCCTTAACTTTGATGATTGCAGAAAGCAAACCACAAGAAAAGGACTTAATTGTCAAGGTTATCATTAATCTAATCAATTCAGACAATGAATAAAGTAGGAATCATCATGGGCAGCAAAAGCGACCTACCAATCATGCAGGAAGCAATTGATATATTGAAAGACTTCGGTATTGAAACTGAAGTGGATATAGTGTCAGCCCATCGCACCCCTGAAAAATTGTTTGATTATGGAAAAAGCGCTCATACCAGAGGCTTTGCAGTCATTATCGCTGGTGCTGGAGGTGCCGCACATTTGCCTGGAATGATTGCTTCTTTATCTCCCCTTCCAGTAATTGGTGTCCCAATAAAAAGCAGTAATTCAATCGATGGCTGGGATTCAGTTTTGTCAATTCTCCAAATGCCTGGAGGCGTTCCTGTGGCTACTGTTGCCTTAAATGGCGCCAAGAACGCTGGTATTTTGGCTGCACAGATATTGGGAATTTATGATAAAAATATATTGGATAAAATCCTCGCTTATAAAGAAGAACTAAAAGCAAAAGTCATGGCATCTTCCAAGGATTTGAAATAAAAAAAACCTTGAATTTCTTCAAGGTTTTTTACCGCTATTAATCAATTATATATGAGTAACATTTTTAATTGCTTATATATAACAGTGCTAAAAGTAAACATATATTTCCAACCTATATGAAAATTTCAAAATAAATTGCCCTATTGCCATTTTCTTAACAATGTTTAACAAGTTGAAAGTTATAATTCTTACAAATTATCATGAATATTTTAAATACGCCTTTTAAAACTCTTTATAATTCCGCTCCATTTTCGAAGATAAAAAATGAACATTTTTTACCGGCTTTCAAAATAGCCATTGAAAATGCCAGCACTGAAATTGATAACATTGTTGAAAACACTAATGCACCAACTTTTGAAAATACCATCGAAGCCTTGGAATTTTCAGGCCAACAGTTGGATCGGATTTCAAGCATATTTTTCAATTTGAATTCTGCGGAAACGAACGATACGATTCAAAAAATTGCACATGACGTTTCGCCTTTACTTTCCGAATTCAGCAATGACATTACATTAAACCTGGCATTGTTCAAACGCGTGAAAGCAATTTACCTGCAAAAAGATTCCTTAGATCTCAATGTTGAACAAAAAACACTTCTCGATAAAAAGTACAAGAGTTTCTCACGCAATGGAGCAAACTTGCCAGAAGACAAGAAGAAGAAACTTCGTGAAATTGACAAGGAATTGAGCCAATTGAAATTGAAGTATGGTGAAAATGTTTTGACAGAAACCAATAATTTCGAAATGCACATTCTAGTTGAAGATGAATTGTCAGGTTTGCCAGAAGGTGAGCTGGAAGCTGCCAAACAATTGGCAGAATCGAAGGATAAAGAAGGTTGGTTATTCACGTTGGATTATCCAAGTTACATTCCATTTTTAACTTATGCCGATAATCGACCATTAAGAAAACAAATGGCCATCGCTGCTGGAAAAAAGGCATTTAAAGGCGATCAATTTGACAATCAAAACAATGTGTTGAAGATTGTCAAACTGCGTTCTGAACGTGCACAACTATTAGGATATAAAACACATGCACATTTTGTTTTGGAAGAACGCATGGCGAAAACTCCGGAAAAAGTCGAAGAGTTTTTGAATGAACTGCTGACCAAAGCAAAACCTGCAGCAATCAAGGAGTTTACAAAACTTCAGGAATTCGCGACGGATTTGGATGGCATCAAGCAACTGGAAAAATGGGATTCTGCTTATTATTCGGAAAAACTAAAACAGAATTTGTTTGATTTGGATGACGAAAAACTGAAGCCTTATTTTAAATTGGGTAACGTTATTGAAGGGGCGTTTACAGTTGCAGAAAAATTATATGGCTTGAAGTTTGAAGAAATAACGACCATTGACAAATATCACGATGATGTCTTGACCTATAAAGTGACGAATGAAAATGACGAATTGGTATCCATTTTCTATGCCGATTTCTTTCCTCGAAAAGGAAAAAGAAATGGTGCGTGGATGACCTCCTACAAACCACAATCCATCAAAAAAGGAGAAAATGACCGTCCTCATATTTCGATTGTCTGCAATTTTACAAAACCAACCAAAAGCAAACCGTCGTTATTGACGTTCAATGAAGTGACGACCTTATTTCATGAATTTGGTCATGCGCTTCACGGTATGCTTGCTAACACAACTTATCCAAGTCTTTCTGGCACGAGTGTTTTTTGGGATTTTGTGGAATTGCCAAGTCAGATGTTGGAAAATTGGTGCTATGAGAAAGAAGCGCTGGAATTGTTTGCCATCCATTATCAAACAGGAGAAGTCATTCCGATGGAAATAGTTCAGAAAATCAAGGCTTCGGCAGCATTTCATGAAGGCATGCAAACCTTACGGCAGTTAAGCTTTGGATTGTTGGATATGGGTTGGCACGGAATTGATCCGACGGCGATTATGGATGTGAAATTACATGAATTAAAGGCATTTGAAGGCACACAATTATTTCCTGATGTATCAGAAAATTGCATGAGTACGTCGTTTTCACATATTTTTCAAGGCGGCTATTCGTCCGGATATTATAGTTACAAATGGGCAGAAGTTTTGGATGCAGATGCCTTCGAATTCTTTAAGGAAAAAGGAATCTTTGATAAAGAAGTGGCTACAAAATTCATGGAAAACATTTTGTCAAAAGGAGGTATTGAAGACCCAATGGTGCTTTACAAACGATTTAGAGGTCATGAGCCAAGACCTGATGCTTTGTTGAAACGAGCGTGGTTGATTGAGAAATAAGCGATTCCTTTTTGGCCTGTTAATAGATTTTTATTCTATTTTTGAAATAAATTGCCAGAGCATCTTATGCAAGACCATCAATTGAATCCTAAAAAATGGATCGATCTTTATTCCGATTATCTTTTCAATTATACGATAACCCGTGTAAATGACCGAGAGATATCCAAGGATTTGGTACAGGACACTTTTTTTGCCGGTCTCAAATCCATGAAGAATTATAAAGGAGAGGCGAGTGAACGGACTTGGTTAATTTCGATTTTGAAACGAAAAATCATCGACCATTATCGTAAGATAAATTCTAAAAAAGGCAAAGCAGAGGTACGGATGACCTATATCAGCGATGACCAAGAAGGGGATTGGCTTGAGGAACGGGTAGAGGACGAAAGTTATCTGAATGCTCAAGAAAACCTTGAAAATTCTGAACTAGGCAATGCGATTTATGAATGTATAAGTAAGTTATCAGATAAACAAGCGACCGTATTCAAGATGAAGACCATTTTAGGTTATGAAACGGAAACAATATGTAATGAACTAGACATCACAGCGTCTAACCTTTGGGTTATCATCCATCGTGCAAGGCTGCAATTGGCAGAGTGCCTTGAAAAAAATTGGTTTAAATAAAATGTTTAAGAATTTGTTTTATATTTCTAAAGAAGAGGCTTATCTTATTTGCGATAAATCACAATATTGTGACGCAACCTTGTGGGAAAAAATCAAGCTTAATTTTCGATATATTTGGTGCCGCGCGACCCGCAACTATGTCAAACGAAATAGAAAACTCACCAAAGCCATTAAAACTTCAAAACTCGAGTGTCTGGAATATGCAGAGCGAAAACTTATCGAGGAGAGATTGAACGACCAGTTAAAAAACCAAATGTAAAATTAACCATAGCATTGGTATACTTTCAACCCAAAATGAGCTATAATATTTGCCCTGATTTATTTTTGAATACACCAAAAATAATATCAAGATTACAGCGATTATCATTGAAATGACAATTTCATTGGGATGAATTTCAGTCTTAAAAAATTCAATTAAGGTAAAAACGATTGCTAAAACAATTCCGATAATCTTTGTGTTTTTTATCCCTATTTTTTGAGGAATGGTAGACAACCTCAGGCTATCGTATTGAAGGTCTCGAATCTCAAAAGGCAACATCAATATTACCACAAACACAAATCGCTGAAAAGCTGTCAACCAAACTTCTGTATCAAAAGTATATGCGTTGTTAAGAAGTGGCAATAAGACCGTGACACCTACCCAAACCAGACCGATAACATAAATCTTTAATCCACCAATACTTCGCAGATTTTTTTGTTTGTCAATAAACAAATGTTCAGGCAAAATTGGGATGGCATATAAAAAAGTGATGATTCCAAATCCCGCAATGTACATCAAGGATTTAGCTTGCAAGTGTAGCGCAAAAAAAACCATTACACCAAAACAAATAATCGAGAATACTTGAATCATCTTCAGCCAATCCGACAAACTGCGATGATGGAATTTTGCCAGCCCAAAATACTTCACAAAGTTATATCCGGTAATTGTCGCAAAAAAGATAAAAAGCAAAACCCACTCATCAAAAGGCCGTTCAAATTTCAACAAGGTTATCCAAGCCATTGAAAATGCCGACAAGCCGACGTGTAAACTGCTGTTGATGTAAAAATCAAAAACCTGTTTAAAAACCTTCATAAACAAAAATAAGCAATGTGTTAATAATACCGTTCAATCGTTAAAAACTTTAGTTTTACTTAACTAAAAATGATCATTATTTATGTAATTTTGCGCTTTAAAAAAAGGTTTTAGTTCTTCAGAATTAGAAATTAGAAATTGTAATTCCCATGAAATTGAAGATTCAAATATTAAAAAAATCATGAGTCTTTAATCAATGTGGAAAACTAAACAAAACTTTATTTAATGAACACAAACGCATTCGCACTTCGTCATATCGGGCCAAATGAACACGACCAAAACCAAATGTTGAAAACCATTGGTGCAGATTCGCTGGACCAATTAATATCCGAAACCATTCCAGAAGATATTCGATTGAAAAACGATCTGAAACTTGATGAACCCATGACCGAATATGAATATTTGAACCATATTCACGAATTGTCAAAAAAGAACAAAGTTTTCAAATCCTATATCGGTTTGGGATATCATCCAACGATTGTTCCTGCTGTGATCCAACGCAATATTTTAGAAAATCCAGGTTGGTACACGGCCTATACGCCTTACCAAGCCGAAATTGCCCAAGGTCGTCTCGAAGCATTGTTGAATTTCCAAACCATGGTAACCGATTTGACGGGAATGGAATTGGCTAATGCTTCT
>JBDSFP010000165.1:0-5221 GCA_039919415.1 Aquaticitalea sp.
CTGTGGTGGATCTGGCCGGAATTTATACCTACACGGTCACTGGAACACCACCTTGTGACGATGCTTCTGCAACGGTAACCGTCACCTTAAACCCAAAACCTGATGCCGGTACGAACGGTTCATTGGATATTTGTGAAAACGACACGACGCTCCAAGATCTGTTCGACATTTTAGGAGGCAATCCTGATGCTGGAGGCACTTGGTCACCTGCCTTGGCAAGCGGAACTGGAATTTATAATCCTGTGGTTGACACGGCTGGACCTTATACCTATACGGTTTCTGGAATTTCAACTTGCGGTGATGATTCCGCAACGGTAACGGTCACAATCATTCCAAACCCTGATGCTGGAACCAATGGCACCTTGGATCTTTGCGAAAACGATGCACCACAAGATCTGTTCAACAGTTTGGGTGGAACTCCGGATGTTGGAGGCACTTGGTCGCCAACATTGGCAAGCGGAAGTGGAATTTTTGATCCTTCCAGGGACTCAGCTGGAACTTATACCTATACGGTTACAGGAACGACTCCATGTGCTGATGTTTCCGCTACGGTTTCTGTCAACATAAACCCAATGCCTAATGTTGGAACCAACGGTTCTCTGGATATTTGTGAAACGGATACGACGCTTCAAGATCTGTTCAACAGTTTGGGCGGAACGCCTGATGCGGGAGGCATTTGGTCACCTGCGTTGGTAAGCGGAACTGGAATCTTCAATCCTGCTGTGGACGCGGCTGGAACTTACACATACACAATAATTGGAACGCCGCCTTGTGGCGATGCTTCTGCAACGGTAACGGTCGCAATCGTTCCAATACCTGATGCAGGAACAGATGGCACGTTGAATCTATGCGAAAACGATGCACCTCAAGATTTGTTCAACAGTCTGGGTGGAACACCTGATGTTGGAGGCTCTTGGTCGCCTGCATTGGCAAGTGGAAGCGGAATTTTCGACCCATCCTTGGACACAGCTGGAACTTATACTTATACAGTTACTGGAACACAACCGTGTGGTGATGCTTCCGCAACGGTAACAGTTACCATCAACCCAATTCCTGATGCCGGAACAAATGGTGCTTTGGCTATATGTTTGGACGATGCACCTCAAGACTTGTTTGACAGTCTCGAAGGAACTCCAGATGTTGGAGGCACTTGGTCTCCTTCGCTTGCGAGTGGTACTGGAGTTTTCGATCCTACTGTGGATGCTGCTGTTATTTATACCTATACCGTTACCGGAATTGCCCCATGTGGAGATGCTTCGGCAACAGTGACCATCACAATTAAACCAATACCAAATGCAGGTACCGATGGCATATTAAATCTTTGTAGTAATAACGCGCCAGTAAATATCTTTGACAGCTTGGGAGGAAGTCCTGATGGCGGAGGAATTTGGTCACCTTCACTTGCAAGCACAAGTGGAATCTTCGATCCTGCGGTGGATATGTCTGGAATTTATACCTATACACTTTCCGGAGCTGGATATTGTGGCGAGGATACTGCCACGGTGACTGTATACGTGACAACTGCACCAAATCTTACTGGCTTGACGATTACCGTGGACTCGGTGTGTTTGAAAGAATCATCGGAAGTCACTATTTCTGGGGCAACCCAATTGACTGATGGAGAATACTCGTTCACCTATACCTTATTCGGAGCAAATTCGTCACAAACTACCGTTGTTATCCTCATTGTAAATGGTGCGGCAAGTTTTGATATTCCAGCTTTTTTATTGACAAATCCTGGCAGCAACACATTCACGCTTGCAGATTTGACCTATAATGCAACTTCCTGCAATGCAAATGTTGGTACAATTCCAACGGTAAACTTTGATGTCATTCAAGATCCGACACCGCATCTCATTACCAATGGCAATTCATTTTGTTTGGAAAATACGCCGACCATTGCAGATTTGACCGCAAATCTCATCGATACAAATCCTGTTACTTGGTATGATGCGTTGGAAAATGGTAATCCTTATTCTGAAAATGAATTGTTAGTAGATGGAACGACTTATTATGCTTCCAACCTGATTGAGGATGGCTGTAACAATGGCATTCGTCTGGCTGTTACCGTATCGATACAGATGTGTGCAGAATTGGAATTGATCATCCCAGACGGATTTTCCCCGAATGACGATGGTATTAATGATCAATTTGTAATCAAGAATTTGAGGGAATTGTATCCTGATTTTAAATTGCAGATTTATAATCGCTACGGAAATGTTTTATATGAAGGTGACATCAACACATCGGATTGGAACGGCAAATCCGATAAAGGAAGGGAACTTGGAAATTCAACACTTCCGGTGGGCGTTTATTTCTTTATATTGGAACTTAACGATAGTACAAACAGAACAATTCAAGGCAGGGTTTATTTGAGTAGGTAAGCCGAAGAACAGAATTTATGATCTATAAAATTTTAAAATATACACTTTGTTGTTTGGTTTTTATGACTGGATGGTTGGGCAGTGCGCAACAAGATCCCCAATATACACAATACATGTATAATATGAGTGTCATCAATCCTGCCTATGCCACGGCCAATGAGGAGGTCATCAATATTGGCGGAATCTATCGTACTCAATGGGTTGGCACCGTTGGTGCTCCGAATACTGGATCCCTATTTTTACACATGCCTTTAACCAGTCGAATTGAATCTGGTTTGTCGGTTGTCAACGATCAAATCGGGGATGTAGTCAATGAGACCAATCTGTATGCAGATTTTGCCTATGTGCTTCCTCTGGGAGAAAAAACTAAATTGTCTTTAGGGATTAAGGCCGGAGCCACATTTTTCAGTACCAATTTCAATGGCTTTGTCTATTCTGACGATTTGCCAGACCCAGCTTTTGCAGAAAATTTTAGCAAAACTTTTCCCAACGTAGGTGTCGGTGCATTTTATTTTGGTGAGAATTATTATCTGGGATTTTCAGCTCCAAACCTCTTAAGGTCCAAACATCTTGAAAATAACAGCGGTGTTGTAGCTGCTGGTGTTGAAGAAATCCATTATTTCTTGACAGGAGGTTATGTTTTCAATTTGAATGAGAACTTAAAACTAAAACCCGCCTTTATGACCAAAGCAGTTGCAGGCGCTCCAATCTCCATCGATTTGACTGCCAATATGTTGTTCAATAATGTGTTTGAAATTGGCGCAGGCTATCGTTTGGATGATTCGGTGAGCGGCTTGGTCAATTTTAGGGTTGGCCCTTCCATGCGAATTGGCTATGCCTATGATTATACCATTTCCAATTTGGGTAAATTCAATTCCGGATCGCATGAAATCATGCTATTGTTTGATCTCGATAAACTGGGTAAAAAAGGATATGATAAATCCCCACGATTTTTCTAAAATAATGAAAATGAAAAAATATTGTCTCTTCATAGGATGTTTGATCTTGGTTTCCTTCTCAATGAGTGCCCAAAAAGCAAGCTTGAAAAAGGCGAATAAGCTCTTTGAACAAAGATCCTACGTGGAAGCGGCAAAAGTGTACCAAGCATTGAAGCCCAATCAAGAAGTGTTGCAAAAGTTGGGGGATTCCTATTATTATAATTCTGAAATGAAATTGGCACGTACGCCCTATTCTGCTTTGTTCACCGATTATAAGGACAGTATTCCAAAAGAGGTTTATTTCAGATTTGCACAATCATTAAAGGGTGCGAAGGATTTTGAAAAAGCGGATGAGATTATGGGCGAATATTTAGGCTTTTCGGTAGATACCAAAAAATTCAGTGAGAATCTAAACAGGATTGTACCCTATAATTACGAAATTAAAAGGATGTCGCAGAGCTCACGAACAGGCGATTTTGGGATGTCCTATTTTGGAAATAAAGTAGTGTTTTCATCTTTACGCAATAGCGAAAATCCAATATATAACTGGAACGAACAACCCTATTTGGATTTGTATCAAGCTGACGTTTCCGAAAACGAAGAGCTTCAAAACATCAAACCATTTTCAAAAACCATCAACACCAAAACCCATGAAAGCAATGCCACTTTCACGAAGGATGGCAAAACCATGTATTTCTCAAGAACCAATGACAAACGAGTGCAAATCGGGGAAGAAATGATTGCGACCGTAAAACTTTATAGGGCAGAATTAATGGACACCACCTGGACTAACGTAACGCAATTACCATTTAGCAGTGACCTCTATTCCACCGAACATCCTGTTCTCAACAAGGACAACTCTAAATTGTACTTTGCCAGCGATATGCCCGGAACATTGGGTTCTTTCGATATTTTTTATGTCGATTTGATCGAAGATGGCTTTGGCTCCATCGTCCATTTGGACAAGACCATCAATACGATCCATCGCGAACAGTTTCCATTTGTAGATGAAGAGAATACGCTTTATTTTGCCTCCGATGGGCATCAAGGTTTGGGAGGCTTGGATATATTTATGAGCAAACAATATAATGGTGTCTATTCCAAACCCCTTAATTTAGGAGAGACCATCAATTCGGAATTGGATGATTTTGGATATATTTTAAACGAAAAAGAGAACAAAGGATATTTGGCCTCCAACCGCTCCGGTTATGATAATCTGTATGCCTTTACACGCAAGGAAAACAAACGCAAGTTTACCGTGGAAGGCGACGTTCGGGACAAACACACAAAAAATATCCTTCCCGGAACCACGGTGACCTTGTATGACGATCAAGGAATCTTGGTTGGTGAAACGGTTGTGGGGGAAGATGCGCAGTATGTGTTCAATACCGAACCCAACAAAACCTACACCATTGAAGGCTATCGTGATTTTTATATTCCGACAACAGAAAGTTTTACCACCAATGATGATGGTAAAATCATCTTCAGCATAGAGCTTGAAATCGAATCTTATGACGATGCAGAGGACATTGTAGTAACCAAAGATGATGGTTATATCTATATTGAATTGGAAAACACCTATTTTGATTTCAACAAATGGGACATAAAACTCGACGCCGCCAGAACCTTGGATGTGTTGGTGTATTTATTGAAAAAATATCCTCGTATGGAAGTACAATTGGGGGCGCACACCGACACCAGAGCCTCCGATCTATACAACCTGCGTCTATCACGAAATAGAGCTGCAGCTACTTTGGAATATTTGGTGGAAAACGGTATCGACCGTCAACGACTTCGATCCAAAGGTTTCGGAGAACGCGTACCTCTTGTGGATTGTGGAGACAACTGTACTGAAGACGAACACGCCATCAACCGACGCTGTGAGTTTTTGATTTTGAA
>JBDSFP010000327.1:0-3456 GCA_039919415.1 Aquaticitalea sp.
CGTTTCATCCAACTTAAATAGATAAGATTATGAAAAGGAGAGAATTTATACAGAACACAGCAGCAGCTTCGGTCTTGGTGGGACTTGGTGGCAATGGTCTGCAATCCTTTACTGGCACTACAAAAAAAATCACGATTCTTCATACTAACGATGTTCACAGTCATATCGACCCATTCGGCCCTGACGATGGTCGCAATCCAAACAAAGGTGGCGTGGCACGTCGCGCTGGATTGATAGAATCCATAAGGGCAGAAAATCCGAATACCTTATTATTTGATGCAGGCGATATTTTTCAGGGCACACCGTATTTTAATTATTATGGAGGCGAACTGGAATTCAAACTGATGAGCATGCTCAAATATGATGCATCTACCATTGGAAACCATGATTTTGACAATGGCATTGAAGGTCTATACGCTCAATTGCCTCACGCGAAATTCGAGTTTATCTGCTCTAACTATGATTTTTCGAACACCGTCATGGACACACATACCAAGCCCTACAAAACTTATACAGTTGATGGTATCAAAATAGGTGTTTTTGGTTTGGGAATTGAACTCGCAGGATTGGTCGATAAGAATATGTACAAGGAAACCAAATATTTAGATCCTATAGAAATAGCCCAAGACATGACCAGCATACTTAAGGAAAAGGAAAAATGCGATTTGGTGATTTGCCTTTCACATATTGGCTATCATTATAGTGATCTGCCCGAAAAAGTAAGTGATTTAATTCTTGGAAAAGCCACTAAAAACATCGATTTGATAATTGGTGGTCACACCCATACATTTTTGGACAAACCGACCATTGTAAAAAACAGTGAAGGCAAAAATATGCTGGTCAATCAAGTAGGATGCTATGGAATCAACCTTGGAAAAATTGATTTTTATTTTGATATGGATAAAAATAAATCAGCCAAAGGTGTTTCCATTATTGTGTAGTTAGGCGGTAAGACGTTCAGGATTATTTAACAGGCTGTTGTGTTCCGTCGCAACTTTAATCTTCGGTTTGATTATTTTGTGATGATTGTAAACATATCTGAAAAACAAGCCCAAACTTACGAAATGCAGCATTGTTCCAATAAAATCAAATACCCAAAAGTAGACATATAGGTCGCAAATGTATTCGAGTACATCCGCAAATACAAAACAAAAGACCATTACCAAAAAAAGTATGGATTGAGTACTTTCCTTACTTAAATAAACTGCAAATGCCAAAAATGCCATCGCAACCAGAACACTGCCATGACATATATAAAGTACCAAATTTATTTTATCAGAAAAATTATCTTTCACTTCACCATAAAGTGCATATAGGAAATAAGTATTAAGCACAAAAATCAAAATCAAATAGAGCAATACCAATCCTTCGATTTTAATTCGTTTGAACTTGCCCAATAAAACAAAGATCAACAACGAATAGGCACCCATATAAAGGATTTTTGAAAGTTTGCCAGCCAAATCACCAAAATTAAAAACAGTGAAAGTGTCTCCTAAAAACATAAAAATTAAAAACGTTAGGAATACATTTGCCATGTGGCTCTGCTTGGTGTAATAACAAGTCAGGAATAATAAAACAGAAATGAATTTGGTGATATTGGGAATGACCTGATAGTCATAATATATCGATGCACCATTCATCAGAAAGAGTGCCAACAACAGAACTGTCAAAACACCAGTTGGAGCTTCTGTGTAAACTTTTCTCATAGTAGATTTCAATAAGTAGGTACACAAATATAATCAATTATTTATCTTTTAACGATATTATGAAGCATTTCATCGAATATTTTGTTAATATTCATGTTAAATTGAAGATAATCTTAATTCTTTTCTTGGTAGACCCAAAAATTTCGAAAAAATTTATGGGTGATGAAAAAATTTAAGAGTGTAAATCTTGACGCATGGAATTTCGTTCTTCCTCGATTCCTATTCTCGATTGTAGATAGAAGAAGAGAAACGCTAGCACCAAAAATAATGAGCAGACCACATTTAGGACAGTGATATTGGAAATATAGAAGTAGGCATATTGAATTACCTCCGAAAAGAAAATAAAAATTGCACCCAAAAGAAAATTCATCGACTTTTGACTGTTTTTTGACATATAATTGATCATTGCAAGCGTCAACAAAATCATAATAACAATATTATAGATGTATTCCAACATACCTTGGGATTGGGACAGGATTTTTTCCGTGGTTCCAGAAACAATATTCACACAAAAAACATCCAGAACAGTCAATATAAGAAGATGGATCCAAAATTTAGAAAGTATATCTCTGATATTCATATCCTTCAATACTCGAAGAATCAAGAAGATATAGGATAAAATATAAAGTCCGTTGGCAACGTAGTAAAAGTAATCCGTTTTTTCATAATCAATTTTCACAAAATAGGAACTGAAGTTCAAGAGTTCAGCCACTGCAAAGCAAATCAAGAACATCAAAAAAAAGAACTTCTTATCCTGCACTTTGACATAATACAATAAAAACAATAATAAAACCAGTAATGCCCTTGTACCTGCAGCCTGAACGTCAAGTTGTAAAATTTGGAGCCCCAGGAAAACCACGCTAACAATGATCAATGTTACTTTAATAAGTCGTTCCAAATGCATAATTAAATTAGCTTTTATGAAACAAATATAAAAAATATTTGCAATTAAACGTATATTTTTGCTTTTAATCGATAAAATTAAAATAATTGTACGAAATTACATAAGCATTTCTTTAAAGTCAAATTCAGAAATTATTGAGATATTGAGTTGTTCGGCTTTTGTTTTCTTACTTGGCCCCATGTTAGCGCCAGCAATGATATAGTTGGTTTTGGAAGATATTGCACTCGATACTTTTCCACCATTATCCTCTATCAATTTCTTTAACTCATCACGTGACAATGATTCAAACACTCCAGAAACCACAAACGTTTGGCCATTTAAAATATTGGTTTGGTTGGCCATTTTTTCAACGGAAATTTCCAATTGAACTCCAAACTTTTTCAATCGCCCAATAATTTTTTGATTTTCTTCGGAAGCAAAAAATTCCACGACACTTTCGGCAATTCGAATACCGATTTCGTCAACTGTAACCAAATCAAAAATAGTGGTATTTGACAATGCTTCAATAGATTTATAGTGTTTGGCCAATTTCTTGGCAACCGTTTCACCGACATATCGAATGCCCAAAGCAAATAAAACACGCTCAAAGGGAATTTGTTTTGATGCTTCAATTCCTAAAATCAAATTTTTGGCACTTTTTTCTGCCATACGCTCCAAGGGAATCACTTGTTCCTTAGTCAATTCGTACAAATCGGAATAATTGATTATCAATCCTGTCTTGACCAAAAGTGCCACAGTTTCGCCTCCCAAACCCTCAATATCCATCGCCTTGCGCGAAATAAAATGCTGGATCCGCCCAACAATTTGAGGCTTGCATCTATTATAATTGGGACAATAATGTTGCGC
>JBDSFP010000335.1:0-4674 GCA_039919415.1 Aquaticitalea sp.
GATATGCAATATTGGCTAAAGGAAGAAGGCGTTGATGGATTTAGATGTGATGTTGCAGGATCTGTACCTACCGATTTTTGGCAAGAAGCCATTTCGCAATTGCGGGACACCAAAGACATCTTTATGTTAGCGGAAGCTTGGCAACCAGAACTGATGAAAGATAACATGTTTGATATGGCTTATGCTTGGGACGGCCATCATATGATGAACACTATTGCCCAAGGAAAAAATAACGCAAATGATTGGTATACTTATTTGGACGCACAGAATGAGCGCTATGAAACCAACGATATTTTGATGAATTTCATCACAAACCATGACGAAAATTCATGGAGCGGAACTATCAATGAAAGAATGGGAGAGGCAGCTCCGGCAATGCTTGCTTTGGAATACATGACCACAGGAATGCCGCTCATTTATTCTGGAATGGAATATGATTTGAGCCATCGCTTGAAGTTCTTTGAAAAAGATTCAATTCCAAAAACGAAGGCAAAAATGTGGCCGCTTTTGGAAAAATTGGGAGCGCTTAAAAACACAAATTCTGCACTGGGAGAGAGTATGATTGGAGCCAAAGTCAATAGAATGGACACTGGAAACAAAAATGTGTTGATGTTTTCGCGGGAACATAATGGAAGCACAATTGTCTATGTTGCTAACCTGTCTTCCAAAGAGCAAATATTCAATGTAAAGGATATGTCCGATAAAACTGATTATATGACCAACGAAGTAATTTCTGTTACTGATAATAAAATGACCTTAAAGCCTTGGGAGTATCACATCGTGACAAATTAGATATCGATTCTTTGATGTTATAGAATATATTTATGATGACGCCCTATTTTGCAAATTCAAAATAGGGCTTCGTTTTTTAACCTTAAGAATTCATTTGGTATACAGAAATTATCTCAAAGACTAATCTCTATCGAAAAGAGAAGCAATGTACGTTTTACGCCTAGATTAGATTATTGAGTTGCGGATAAGATTAGATATCAAAGACATCACCTATTATTAAAGTCGAACAATACAGCTCAAGTGCGTTTAGTTCTTTATTTTATCTAACTCTTGGTGAACTGAAACATAGCAACATCGCTCCCAAAATCAAATTCACTTTTTTGAATAATCATTCCAGTGTCTTCCTTCAGAATATCGTCAAATTTCTCCTTCGGACTTGTCTTCAGAGCAATGGCAAAAGTAATCACCGAAATAATGATTCCTACCATAAAAACGGTGTAAGTAGCCCTCAAGATTCTGTATTTCCTATCTAAAACTTTCCCCAGAAAATAAAGGTCTTTTGTCATTGAACTGTAAATATATTCTTTGTCATTGACCAATTCTCCTATGGCCCATTCAAATTCCTTGAGATCCATTTTATGAAAATTTCCGAAAAAGGTAAGATTCACGTTTTTATTGGCAACATCCTCTTTGGTAAATGTGCCACCTGTAATATTCGGTCGCGTGGCAATAATGGACATTATCATACAAACAACGCCCACCAAAGTAAATAAGGCAGTTGGATAAATAAGATAGCTGTTGGTGTCCAATTTTGAAATCAAATTTGATAACACCAACGAAATGATAATCGCGTTGACAGACAATAAAATGTTCGCTTTGGTATCGGCTATATCACTCAATTTCATGTGGTTTCTCAATGCTGTTCTGTAAAACGATTGAATGGCACGTTCCGGACTTTCATCTTTATATTTTGCTTTGAGTTGCGCTTTGTCACGCTCTTTTTTAAGCTTGCGTTTTTGTTTCTTTTTGTCCTTGATTAAGGATGCAAGATTTTCCTCTTTCTGTTGTTGCCAATTTCTTAAAGCATAATCAGTATAATATTGATGCTTTATTGAGAGCACATCAATATTTTCGTCGAGCCATTCTTTCGATGTATAATTTTTCACATCTTGTAATTCGAGTTCTTTCCTTAAAAACTCGCTGGCTTCAGAAAAATAATCTTTCCCGAAATGAGATGCATCAGCATCCCTTATGATTTTTCCAAGTTCAGAATGTGGGACATCCTTAAATTTGGTGTCCATGATACATTTGTTTATGGCTTCTATTTTTTCCTCTTTTACATTTTGCTCCTTTAAGAATTTTGTAGCAATCTTTACACTTTCCTCCTCATGACCATCGCGCAGTTTTGTATAACCCGTATCATGGAGCAATGCCGCCACTTGAACAATTTCCTTATCTGCATCACTGACATTCGAACTTTCCAAAATTTCATTGGCACTCTTTAAAACCCTTTTTGTATGGGTATAGTTATGATAAAGAAAATCATTTTTCAATTCTTTTTTGAACAGGTCGAAGACGAATTGGTCTGTTTTTTCTACTAAAGAAGACATATGTTGTATTATAAATTTTAATGTTAGCAAATTACTAAAAAATAATTTAAGCAAATGACTCATATCAATGCTATTTGTAATACAAAACGTTAATCTGCGACCAAAAGAAGGTAAATAATTTTTATCTTTAAAAAAACAATAGAAGAATATGCTAAGTTGGAAAAATATCATGGATTTTGCTGTTAATGGAAATCCAAAGCCCGAAAGAAGAATTGAAAAATCGGAGGCTGAGTGGAAAGAAATACTCACTCCTGAACAATTTAAAATTACTAGAAAAAAAGGAACTGAAGCACCTGGAACAGGAGCGCTTTGCAGTGTGTATGACGAAGGACTGTACAATTGTGTCTGTTGCAATACACCATTATTTGATTCGACAATAAAGTTTAAATCCAGTTCTGGTTGGCCCAGTTTTACACAGCCTATCAAGGAAAATGCCATCAAATACGAAAAAGATTCCGGTTTTGGAATGGTCAGGGTTGAAGTGATGTGCAATGTATGTGATGCCCATTTGGGCCACGTATTTCCCGATGGTCCTGAACCAAGTGGATTGCGCTATTGCGTGAATTCTGAATCGATGACCATGGATACCTATAAAAAAGAAGCCTAATTTCCTTGGAAGATAAAATGGCCAATAAATATTTGGAGATACTGACCGTTGGCGGCGGCTGTTTTTGGTGCCTCGAAGCCATTTTAAATGAAGTGAATGGCGTTGAAAAAGTAATTTCTGGTTATACAGGAGGAACAGTTCCTGGAATCCCAACATATCGCGAAGTATGTTCTGGTTTAACTGGTCACGCGGAAGTTGTTCAGGTCACTTTTGACGCTTCTATAATTTCTTATGAAGACTTGTTGTTCATTTTCATGACCAGTCACGACCCAACAACTTTAAACAGTAAAGAGGCATATATGGGTTCGCAATATCGTTCGGTAATTTATTATAATGATGATCATCAAAAGGTAATTGCAGAAACAGTGGTTAAGAAATTATCAACCTATTTTGAACGTCCAATAACTACCAAAGTTAGTCCAAAAGAAAAATTTCACATCGCTGAAGCATATCATCAGGATTATTATGCCAAAAATGAAGAAGCTGCATATTGCAAGGCGATAATAACTCCGAAATTGGCAAAATTGCGAGAAGAATATAGCGACCAACTAAAAAAACACGAAAAATCAGAAACTGATGCTTATTGAAATGATTCAAAATTTACCAATTAACTATTCAGTAGCCAGGTACGAAGGCAAAAAATATGGCATCACAAGAACCGATTTCAACAATGGAAAAAGTATTAAAATATACGCTGAAGAATTAGGTGGAACTGATGTTATCAGCCTAAATTATTATATTACAACTAACAAAGAAATCCTTAAACCCTGCGAAATGCCGGAGCTTAAGGTCATCGATTTTTTAAACAATTACAAACTAATTTAAAAACACAAAATAATGAGCAATTATAAAAAAGCATATATAGCAGGCGGCTGTTTCTGGGGAATGGAAGATCTTTTTAGGGTCCGTCCAGGAATCAAGGATACCGAAGTAGGTTATATAGGAGGAAAAAATGAAAATCCAACCTACAGAAACCATCCAGGTCATGCCGAAGGGATTGAAATTACCTACGAACCAGCGGAAACAACATTTAAAAAGATATTGGATTATTTTTTTAGAATCCACAATCCAACAACGGTGGACAGACAAGGAAACGATATTGGTTCCAGTTATCGTTCAGCCATATTTTTTCAAAATGAAGAAGAAAAGGCTGAATCGGAAGAAATCATCAAAATTGTCAATGTATCGAAAAAATGGGATGGAGAAGTCGCAACCACTTTAGAGCCCTATTCCACATTTTGGGCGGCAGAACCAGAGCATCAAGATTATTTAAAAAGAAAGCCAAACGGATATACCTGTCATTTTGAAAGATTTGATAAAAGTTTCATTTGAGCTTATAATAGAAAAATTTGGTTTTCTGAAATTAGATGAGAAGAACAATTTGGATATGATAAGGATATGTCAATCTTATAATAGCGCTTTTTTCCATTGCGACCATAGCGGTTAAACATTAATTAGTTAAATCATATCGTTAACATTCATCAACATATAAAAAAGAACAATGAAAGCAATTTGGAACAACCAAGTCATTGCGGAAAGTGACCGCACGGTCATCATAGAAAACAATCATTATTTCCCTCAAGACAGCATTAAAAAAGAATATTTCAAGACCAGCGAAACTCATACCATATGTCCATGGAAAGGCAAAGCATCATACTATACAATTGATGTTGAGGGAAAACAGAATGCAGATGCAGCTTGGTACTATCCCGAAGTTTCCGCGCT
>JBDSFP010000343.1:0-5453 GCA_039919415.1 Aquaticitalea sp.
TACTCATAGGTGCTGTAGAAATCAAAAGACTCCACTTCATTTATCAATACATCCCAGTGTTCTTTATTTTTGATTATCTCTATCATGAAAAAGTTATTACCTGTTTAAAATACATTTTTTGGAATGAATAGTAGGAATACATCAGATAATTGTATGAATCTTTTATTGTTGATCACTTTGGGGTTGTTTATTTCCAATTTGACTTAAAATTCAGTTCCCTTGAAATAATTCGTTGATCTCGTTTTTGGCATCATTGATACCTTCTTTTTTAAATACCTTGATGGCTGTCATCATAAAAATCTTGCAATCCAACTTAAAAGATATGTTCTCAACATACCAAACATCCAAATTGAATTTCTGTTCCCAACTGATTGAGTTTCGTCCATTGACTTGCGACCAGCCAGTGATTCCAGGCCTGATGTTGTGCCGCTTTTTTTGATGTTCATTATAAAGAGGAAGGTAATGGGACAATAATGGTCTAGGACCAATCAATCCCATGTCGCCCTTAATGATGTTCAGGAGTTGGGGAATTTCATCCAAAGAATATTTTCTTATAAAGATTCCTGTTTTGGTGAGGCGCTCATTTGGTGGCAATAAATCTCCTTGAGCATCCTTTTTGTCATTCATCGTTTTAAGTTTGATGATTTTAAATATTTTACCATTTTTACCCGGTCGTTCCTGAAGAAAAAAAGGATTGCCTTTATAGGAAACAAAAAGGATGGTACACAAAATAAACAATAAAGGAAGTAGCACTATGAAGCCGGTGAGTGCCACAGTAAAGTCTAAAAAATGTTTAAAGAAGCGACTGTAAATTTTCATTGTTTTTCTAAACTTCTATAAAGTTCCAATAAAGATTTCCACACATATTCCTGTTGATAGTTTTTAACAATCCTTGAACGACAGTGCAATGACATTTCCTTTTGTCTTTCAGGATGGTCAAGCATAAACTGCATGGCTCCGAGTAAGGATTTTTGGTCCTTTGCTGGAATTATCAAACCATTGACATTATGTTCAATGATTTCGTTGCATCCATTGATATCGGTTACAATGCATGGTAAATCCATACAGCTCGCCTGCAAAACAACATTGGGGAAACCTTCTCGATAACTTGGAAAAACCAGTACGTGTGAAATACAAACATACGGACGAATATCCTTGATAGTGCCGACCTCTAAAATGTGTTTGTTATTGAGAATCAAATTTTCAGTTTCCGGGAGCAGCGGATCTAAATTATCTTCTTTAGGCCCAACCAATAACAATTTACAATTTTTATCCGTTTTAGATAATTCGTCAAAAGCGTTGACCAACTCGTTGATGCCCTTATCGGTGACAAGCCTACCGACAAATATAAAAACAATCTCTGTTTCTGCAATATTCAATTCTCTTCTCAAATTACTTTTGTCAATTTCACTTATTAAATCGGAGTTATAATGCGCCGTATCTATACCATTGGAACTTCCCTTACCAATAACCTGCAATTTCTTGGGGTTGGTGAATCCATTGTCAAGAATAATTTTTTCCAATGCGAAAGAATTGGGCAAAACATGAGTTGCACATATATAAGTAAAACGTTCTACTACATCAAGCAGTTTTCGTTTAAAACCAGTGGTTTCGAGCAATGGCAGTCCTGCAATGGTATGAATTCTATGGGGCACTCCGGCAAGTTTCGCGGCAAACATGCCTAAGGTTCCTGCCTTTGGAGTATGTGTGTGAACTATAAATGGCCGCTCTTTTTTAAAATATTTGTAGAGCTGGTAAGTGGATTTCAGATCAATAATCGGCGTTATGGAACGGCTCATTTCCACCACGTGGGTTTTGATACCTTCATCCATAATTACTTCGTTCATTGCACTACCAGCACTTGAAACTCCAATAACCTCAAAATGCTGGCTCATAAATTTGAGCTGACCTTTCAATAGAGTCCTTAATGACACAGGAACTGTTGTGATACGAATAAGCTTTTTCAATAATCTAATTTTAAAATGTAAATATAATTACACCAATGCGTAAGAAATGATAAAATTATAAATTTATGATTTAAAAGTTTTTGTGTACCATTTTTGAAAACAGAAAAACGTCCAGACCTTAAAGGAGTTGTCAGATTTACCAGCAATATGGTGTTGTACCAATTCTAGAATTGCCGGAGTGTTGAAAATGCCTTGTCTATTCAAAAAATCAACTTCTGAATATCCGAGAAGTTCTTTTTTTAAGCCCTGACGAAGCCAATCACCAACTGGAACACCAAAACCTTGTTTTGATTTTTCAAGGAAACCTGCAGGAAACTGGTCTTTAAATGCCTCTTTTAAAATATGCTTTTTCTTCCATTTATTAAGGAGAAAGTTCTCTGGAAGGCTCATTGCAAACTCAAACAATTCCCGATTGAGAAAAGGTGCCCTGCACTCAAGGGAATTGAGCATACTTGCCCTATCAACCTTTACCAACATATCGCCTTCCAAGCTCAAATGCCGATCGATGGTCATAAAATCATTTAAGGTTTTTGGGTTTGAAATACCGGACTTCTTTTTAAAATAATCAAAAATACCGACTTGTTGAAAATCAGGTGTCAAAAGACCATGAATATCCCTTGTTTCGAAACCCAAAGAAATTATGTCCCAATAGTAATTGTCTGTATAATCGATTGCATTCAACAGTCTGTATATTTTGTACTTAAAGCCTCTATTGTCATCTTTAGAATTAAGTATTTTTGAAGCAGATTTATTTATTTTTTGATGGATGTCCTCCGAAAATAATTTAGTGTAATGGTTATTGAGTTTTCCGATATAATATTTATTATATCCACCAAAAACTTCGTCTCCACCATCTCCTGTCAGCGCTACTTTTACATACTGCTTGGTTTTATTTGACACCAAGTAGGTTGGGAGTGAGGACGAATCGGCAAATGGTTCATCAAAATTGATCAATATATCATCAATATTATCTTTTAAATCTGATTCGCTGATGATAAATTCATGATGATTGCTGTTGATGAGTTTTGCGACGAGACGGGATTTGTCTGTTTCATCAAATGCTTCTTTTTCAAAACCGATAGAAAAGGTATCTATTTTAGCACTGTTCATCTGTGACAGACAAAGAGACACCACAGAGGAATCGACACCTCCTGATAGAAATGTTCCTAAAGGCACATCCGAAATCGAACGGCTCTCAACACTTTTCTTAACGCGTTCCTTTACTTCCTTTTTAGCGGCTTCAAATGATAAATTGGATTTTTCTTTTGGTTTGGTGTCGTGAATGGAATGAATATTAAATTCAAAATTGTTTAAGTCATAAGAAATATAACTATTCGGTTCTAATTTATGGATGGTTTTATAGATGGTATAAGGCGCAGGAATGTAGGTCAATCTAAAAAAAAGATTGAGTCCTTCTTTGGAAATTTCAGGCACTGTTGGAAGACTAACCATAATCGATTTCAATTCCGATGCCCATAAAAACTGATTTTCAGTATGTGTATAATACAATGGTTTTTCACCAAAAAAATCTCTCGCAATAAAAACTTTATTTTTTATTTTGTCATGAATACTAAAAGCAAACATACCATCCAACTCCTTAAAAGCTGCAACCCCTTTTTGTTCGTAAAGTTTTAAAATAACTTCTGTATCACTTGTCGTTTTAAAAGTTATACCAGAGCTTTCCAGTTGTTGCTTTAAAAATCTGTAGTTATAAATTTCCCCATTAAAAACGATTCCAATTTTATTATCATTGGTGGACATGGGTTGTTTTCCTGTACTTAAATCTATAATGGACAAACGACGCATGGCCATGGAAACAGAGATTGATCCAGCGGTGTCAATATAAAGTCCGTCATCATCAGGACCACGATGAAGGATGAGGTCATTCATCTTGGTGAGCTGCTGTTTGATAGCATTCTCATTGGTGGAGGATTTGAATATTATTCCGTTAATGCCGCACATATATTAATTTAAAAGTAAGTCTTTGACTTGAGTGTATATTATATCCAATTCAAAATCCTTGGCACGTTGCAACCCAAGGAGGCTGTATCTTTTTCGCTCCTGAGGGTTTTCCTTAAAATAAGTCAACGCCTTTGCCAATGCTTCATCGTCTTCTATATTGATGAGGATGCCGTATTTTGCCAGATAAAATTCACCTGAATCGATATTTACGGGTTCATTATCATTGAGCATTTCCAATGGACCAGAAAAACAATTTGTTGAAATCGAAGGCAATCCAACCGAAATAGCCTCCAAGAGCGCATTGGGAAATCCTTCAGTTGTTGATGAAAGCACAAAACAATCCTGTTTAATAAAAAATTCCTTTACATCGGTGACCCGTCCTTTAAATTCGACGCTCTGTGAAAGATTTTTTTCACTGACTTGGTTTTTTAAATCTTCGGACAATGGTCCTATGCCCAAAATTGTCAGGCTATAATACTCCGCATTCAAATGTCCCAAAGCATCGATTATCATTTTTTGGTTCTTACGAGGTTCCATAGTGCCAGCCGTTACAATCTGTAGAATTGGAGTGCTAATTATGGAATCTACATTCATAGTAACTGATTTTTTGAATTCAATGGGATTATAAATAACAGACATTGGAATCTTAACCATAAAGTTTTCCTTTAGATCCTTATTGATATATACGGAATTCGAAAACAGTTTATCATTGGCATTGTAAAATAAAGGAAACAAAAGTTTTACCGATAGCATCGAAAAACGATTGTAGCCATAGATTATTGTTGGGAAACAACGCTCACTAATTATTGTTTTAAGTTTTTTATGGCGCAGTCCCATCATGCCGTTAATGATATTGGCATGGGCCAAAAACGCAAGGGAAATATCAATGTTTTTTTCTTTTATGAAGCTGTTATAATGGCTAATGATTTTAAATGAATTGGAAACTTTGGAAAAAGAACTTATGGTTGCTGAACGATCCGGAACTAATATCCTGACCTCTACGTCGGCCGGAATTTCATATTCTATAATATCATAAAAAAGCACCAACGACACCTTGAAATCATTTACCAAATGTTTTAGCAGTAGGCTGATGACTCGTTCTGCACCTCCATTGGCCAAGCTGAGGGTAAGTATGCTCAAATTAGGTTTGCTGTTCATTTAACCGTTGGTTTTTATGATTAAATCTTCATACTCCTTGAGTATTTTTTCCTTCCCAAATTTTGAATAAACTGAATCACTTACTATTTGGGGAACAAAAATATTGTTCGAATATACCTGATTGATATATTCCAGAAACTCTTTTTCATCATCCGCAACATAACCATTGACACCCTCGACGATAATTTCATTGATTCCGCCAGGAGCTTTATAGGCGATGACAGGCGTGCCGACGGCACAACTTTCTATGACTGCATTGGGAAAACCTTCCACATAAGAACTTTGGAGATAGACATCGCTTTGTCTCAGATAGCGGTTTACTTCATTGGTAAATGGGATATGGGTAATTTTATCCTTTAGACGGTA
>JBDSFP010000344.1:0-4269 GCA_039919415.1 Aquaticitalea sp.
AAAATTGATGCAATCGTAATTGAAAAAGACCTTTCCATCATCGCTTTGGTCGGTGATAATATGAAGAGCCATCAAGGCATCAGTGGACGTATGTTCAGTTCGCTCGGCAAAAACAATATAAATGTCAGGGCGATTGCACAAGGCGCTTCGGAACGCAATATTTCGGCGGTCATAACCGAAAATGACGTAAAAAAAGCCTTGAACACTTTACATGAAACATTTTTTGAAGGCAATATCAAACAATTGAATGTGTTCATCACAGGGGTTGGCAATGTTGGTGAAAAATTGGTGGAGCAAATCAAACAGCAACGAAAATATCTAAAAGACAACTTAAAGCTCAACTTAAGAGTTGTTGGCTTGTCCAATTCCCGAACTATGATTTTTGATGCAAATGGTTTATCGTTGAAAGATTGGAAAGAACAATTGGTGCAAGGTCAAAAAGCATCTTTTATAGGTTTTATGGACGAGATTAAACAGCTGAATTTTCGCAACAGCATTTTTGTGGATGTAACAGCCAATGAAGATATTTCAAAATTATATGCGAAGTATTTAAAACAAAATATCGCAGTCGTGGCGTGTAATAAAATAGCCTGTTCGAGTGCCTATTCAAACTATTGTGAACTCAAAGAATTATCCAAAAATTATGGTGCATCATTTCTCTTTGAAACCAATGTTGGTGCTGGTTTGCCGATTATCGACACCTTGAATCATATGATTGCATCTGGTGACGAAATTACGTCCATACAGGCGGTTTTATCAGGAAGCCTGAACTTTGTGTTCAACAATTTTGATGATACCAAAAAATTCCATGATGTTGTCAAGCAAGCACAATTGGAAGGTTATACGGAACCAGACCCAAGAATCGATTTAAGTGGTGTGGATGTGGCTCGAAAAATACTTATTTTGGCACGTGAATGTGGTACAGAAATGGATCTGGTGGATATTGAAAATGAATCCTTCCTCACGAAAAAGAATCTTGAAAGCAAATCGGTGGATGATTTTTATAATACCTTGATTGCTGATGAAGAGCATTTTCAAGAGCTGTATAATTCAGCGAAAGAGAACCATTGCGAATTAAAGTATGTCGCAGAATTCAAAAACGGAAAAGCAAATGTTGGATTGCGGGAGATTCCTCAAGACCATCCTTTTTATAACTTAAAGGGAAAAGACAATATCGTCATGTTTTATACACAACGCTATCCCGAACAACCATTGATTATCAAAGGAGCTGGTGCTGGTGCTGATGTGACGGCTTCCGGATTGTTTTCGGATATTATTAGAGCTGGGAATAAGTAGGAAGTGTTCAGTATTCATTCACAATATTCAGTAGAGGTAGAAATTGAAAAATTTAAAAGAATCGAAAAAGGCAAAAAAAATTGCCATTAAAATTTTTTGGATTCGTGGCAAAAACCTAATAAATTTTAACGCAAAGGCGTAATGGCTTCAAAAAGCACGCAAATTTAAGCCTAGCGTCCCTTGTGTAAATTCTTTGCGAACATTGCGGTTAAATCCAGAGGTTGAGAATCGAAGTTAATTCTTGAAAATTCGTGTCAAAAAAAAAGTTATTCATGTCAAAAAATATATAGTTGTGCCAATAACAGAAATCAAAATATTCTCCCCAGCAACCGTAGCGAATGTCTCCTGTGGATTTGATGTCCTTGGATTTTGTTTGGATGCGATTGGTGACGAAATGATCATTCGAAAAATAGATAACAAAGGTATTTTCATTACAAAGGTTGGAGGCTTCAATTTGCCATTTGAAACTGAAAAGAACGTTGCGGGAGTTTCTGCTTTGGCACTTTATAATGATGCAAAACCAGATTGTGGATTCGAAATTGAAATCCATAAAAAAATCAAACCAGGAAGTGGCATTGGCAGCAGTTCGGCAAGTGCTTCCGGAAGTGTTTTTGCCATAAATGAACTGTTGGGAAGACCTTACAATAAAACCCAATTGACCAACTTCGCGATGAAAGGTGAAGCATTGGCAAGTGGCTGCGAACATGCCGACAATATTGCGCCAGGTATTTTTGGTGGTTTTACATTGGTAAAATCTACTAAACCTTTGGAAGTATTGCAATTGCCAACACCAAAAGATTTATACGTGACCATCATCCATCCTCAAATCGAAATCAAAACTTTTGAAGCAAGAGCAATTTTGCCGAATGAAGTTCCGTTGAAAAACGCGATTACCCAATGGGCAAATGTTGGAAGCTTGGTGCATGCGCTACATACCAATGATTATGAATTGATGAGTCGTTCGTTGCAGGATGTCATTGCGGAGCCTTACCGAAGTCAGCTGATTCCGTATTTTGCAGAAGTTAAAAAATCTGCCTTGCACGCGGGTGCTTTGGGTTGTGGTATTTCAGGATCTGGGCCCTCTATATTTGCACTTTCCAAAGGAATTGGAATCGCGAAAAATGTAGAACAAAATGTGCAAAACGTTTACAATAAAACAGACATTGAATTTCATACGTTCGTGTGTAAAATAAATACTGACGGAATAAAAATAATTTAACCACTAAACCATTCCACAGAGTTACACGGAGAAACGCAGAGTTTCAATGAGAGAAATAGAAAATAATTCGTGAATTCGTGGCAAAAAATATGAACTACTACAGTCTAAACAAAAAAGCTCCAAATACCACCTTCAAAGAGGCCGTCATTAGAGGACTGGCTCCCGATAAAGGTTTATATTTTCCTGAATCCATCACACCATTGCCAAAGACATTTTATGTCAACATCGATACTTTGTCTTATGAGGAAATAGCCTTTGAAGCCATCAAACAATTCGTTTTGCCCGACATTTCCGAAGACATTTTAAAAACTATGATTGCCGAGACATTGTCATTTGATTTTCCAGTTGTTGAAATCAATAAAAACGTTTCAACTTTAGAACTCTTTCATGGACCGACAATGGCTTTTAAAGATGTTGGCGCACGGTTTATGGCGAGATGTCTAGGATATTTTAGTAAAAACAACACAAAAGAAGTCACAGTGTTGGTAGCCACTTCCGGAGACACAGGAGGTGCTGTCGCCAATGGCTTTTTAGATGTAAAAGGTGCCAAGGTCGTCATTTTGTATCCGAGTGGTAAAGTGAGTAATATTCAGGAAAAACAATTGACGACACTTGGAAAAAATATAGCTGCTTTAGAAGTCGATGGCGTTTTTGACGATTGTCAAGACATGGTCAAACGCGCTTTTTTGGATGAAGAACTGACATCAAAAATGCAATTGACATCTGCTAATTCCATCAATGTGGCTCGATGGTTGCCACAGATGTTCTATTTCTTTTTTGCTTATAAACAATTGCACAAAAAACACAAGAAAATTGTATTCTCAATCCCAAGTGGCAATTTTGGAAATATCTGTGCAGGGATGATGGCACAACAACTAGGTTTGCCAATCCAGCATTTTATCGCTTCCAATAACGAAAATAATGTAGTGACAGAATATCTCAAATCACAACTATACCAACCAAAACCTTCGATCCAAACCATTTCAAATGCAATGGATGTTGGCAATCCGAGTAATTTTATACGAATTCAAGAAATTTATAAAAAAGATTTTGATGCCTTAAAAAAGAATCTCTCTTCCTATAGTTTTTCCGATGATGAAACTCGGGAAGCATTAAAGGAATTGTATTCTGATTTCAATTATATTGCGGATCCTCATGGTGCTGTTGGTTATTTAGGCTGTAAAATGTATCAAAAATCAAATCCTGATACGCATTGTGTCTTTCTGGAAACCGCACACCCAACCAAGTTTTTAGATGTGGTAGAAGATGTGATTCGGACAAAAATTGAATTACCACCACAGATTACTGCGATTATAAATAAGAAAAAGGAAGCAATCAAAATCAGTTCCTACGATGAATTAAAAGACTTTTTATTAAGTGAAATCAAGCCATGACTAGCATTGTTCGTGCGACCATCAACGATGCCAAATTGCTCGTGCGTATTGGTAAAACAACATTTTTGGAATCCCATGGCATGAGTGCTTCGAAAGAAGATATTGCTGGGTTTGTGAAGTCAAAATATAACGAATTGACTTTTTCTGAACAGTTACAAGATTCAGCTAACCATTTTTATGTCCTTTACCACAATCATAAACCTGTTGGTTATTCGCAGCTTATCTTTGATTTTCCACACAAAACAATCCCTTTTGAAAATGTCACAAAATTGGAACGCCTTTATTTGCTAAAGGAATTTCATCATCTAAAACTCGGTTTGGAGCTTTTTAATTTCAATGTTCAAGAATCCAAGAAGCATC
>JBDSFP010000353.1:0-5564 GCA_039919415.1 Aquaticitalea sp.
ATGTCAACAATTTTGACTTCTGGTTGTGTTTCATTTTTACATGCAACCACTAATAACGATGTCAATGCAATGAGGCCAATATGTTTGAATGCTTTCATAATCTTTAATGATTAGATTAGGGGTGAATCTAACAAATATTGCCGTTTTTTGCACATTCGATAACGAATTCTGTCTTGATATATTAATCGCAACGTCGCAAAGTTATAAAGTTCCAATTTTTTTTATGAAGAATATAAATGTTAAATGGATCTATCTTTTTATACTTTCCGTACTCTGGGGAAGCTCCTTCATCTTGATAAAAAAATCGTTGTTGGGATTGTCGCCATTCCAATTGGGAGCCTTGCGGACAATTATCACGGGCATTTTTCTGTTTATCGCTGGGCATAAAACAGTAAGGAATATTGAAAAAAACCAATGGAAATGGTTGGTACTTTCAGGATTTTTAGGCTCTTTTTTTCCTGCTTTCCTGTTTGCCATTGCGGAAACCGAAATCGATAGTTCTGTGGCTTCCATATTAAATTCCTTGACACCCCTAAGCACTTTATTGATGGGACTTGCAATTTTCAAAATCGGTTCTACCAAGCGACAGATGGTGGGTGTGATTATTGGTTTTGTTGGTACGGCCTTGCTTATTTTAAAAGGAGCCGATCTGCATCCAAAACAAAATTATTTATTTGTAGGTTTTGTAGTCCTTGCAACCATTATGTACGCTGCCAATGTGAATATCATCAAAAGCCGATTGCACAATGTGAAACCATTGGCGATTGCGACGGGTAATTATGTTGCCATTTTCATTCCAGCAATCATTGTACTTTTATCTTCAGGATTTTTTAATACCACTACATTTGAAAACCCCAACTTTAAAATATCCATCTTGAGTGTGACGATTTTATCTTTCTTTGGTACGGCTTTGGCAAAAGTGATGTTCAATAACCTAATTCAGATATCGACACCTGTGTTTGCGTCTTCGGTAACCTATTTGATGCCTATTGTAGCCTTGATGTGGGGAACCTTGGATGGCGAACGGTTTACTTGGATTCAAGGGGTTGCTTCCTTGATAATTCTGGTTGGTGTATTTCTATCACATCGACCAAAGGCATAAAAAAACCCAAAGCGATGAACTTCGGGTTTTTTGTGATTGTGAATTTCCAATATGAGTTCTCGATACATTTTCAGCAAAACGACAAATCGCATTTTGCTGAAAACACTCGGACTGACAAGAGTTTATTTAAAATCAGCTTCTGTCACACCTTCGTTGACTTTCACATTGTTCATGTTAAAGGTCATCACTTGAGGTCCAGCTGTTATTTTCATACTAAACGGAAATTGAACGCCGTTCACTTCAGAGTAATTCCCAAATTCTTGAACGCTCGTTATGGATTGACCATTTGCTTCTGTTGTGGATTCAACACGTAATAATAAACCGGAATTGGTATCGTAAAATCTAAAAGATTCATCGTCACCATTGGTTACTTTTACTTTGTAAGCATCTTTTCCGTCCAATGAAGTCATGCTTTCCAAGCTTACATTCTCGAGTTCGTAATACAATTCGGGAATGATTGTATTATCTGCTTTACTTTCGGCAATTTCTTTCTCTGTCAGTTCCAGACGTTGACCTTGTTGTTCACGGTAGCCAGTTGTGCCATCGAATTTTTGTTTTCCCAATATTCCCATTCCTTCAGCTGATAATTCAACAGACATCATATTTGGCATCATGGTTTTCATTTCCCCTTTCAACGGAATAGGCACACCTTCAATAGTCACGTCAGACATACTGTGAACTGACTTGATGGTTTTGGCTTTGTCTTTCCCGCCAATAGCTGTTAAATAATTGTCGATGACTGTCTGAGCCGTTAAACCTTCGGGGAGTGGTTTTGAAAATACTGGTTTGTCAACAGGGTTTGCATACGCATCAAAATATTTGATAGGAATTCCTGTATTTTCAAGATTTTCCAATACGTCACTACCTTTTCCAACCACAACGATTCTTGCGTTCTCTGGTTTAAAATATTTGTTTGCGACACGCTTTACATCAGCTGCCGTCACAGCATTGATTTTTTGAAGAAAAGTGACATAAAAATCCTTTGGTAAATCATTCAATTTTACGTTCAAAGCATAACGTGCAATAGTTTGAGGGTTTTCCAAAGCCAGCACAAAATCACCAACGTGTTTAGCTTTTGCATTGGAAAGAGCATCAGCACTAACAGGTTCTGTCTTAATACGGTTGATCTCCTTTAAGGTTTCGACCACAGAACTATCGGTTACCATATTTCTAACTGCTGCACCAGCAGTAAAACGTCCGACATATTTATCGGCGTCTATTCCTGTACGAGCACCATAGGTGTAGCCATGAGCTTCACGAAGATTCATGTTCAAATAACTACTGAAACCACCACCCAATATTTTGTTGGCAATTAAAATAGCGAAATAATCTGGATTGCTCATTTTGAGATCCACATTATTGGTCAGTGAAATATTGGATTGTACCGCATTTGGCATATCCACAAAATTGATTTGCGTAGACTGAACATTTGGTTGAGCTGGTGGAACAGTAACTTTGACGTCGACTGTCTTTTTCCAGTTGGCAAAATGCTTTTCCACTTCTTTTTTAACTGCAGAAAATTTGACATCTCCAACGATTACCAAATAGGCATTGTTCGGGTTAAAACGTTGTTCGTAGAATGCTCTTACATCACCATAAGTCACATTATTTACTGTTTCTTCAGAGACATATTCACCATAAGGATGGTTAGTCCCATATGCCAGTGCAGATTCTACACGGTTGGCGACAGCTTCTACACTTTTCTTTTCAGTTTTTAAACCTTCAATTAATTTTGCTTTTTCTTTTTGGAATTCCTCATTTACCAAAAGTGGATGGATGGCGGCATCTGACATCAATTCCATGATTCGATCTGAATATTTTGAAAGTCCACTTGCAAATCCACCAGAAGATCCGAAATTCAATTGAGCACCCAAAAAGTCAATTTCATCATTGAATTCGTCCTTTGGAATGCTCGTTGTTCCATTTCCCATCATAGCACCAAGCAATTGGCTAGTGCCTGCTTTAGATCCTTCAGTTACAGGTGTATTGTCTATGGTCAAGCTAAAAGAAACTCTTGGCAGTTTGTGATTTTCCACAATCATGACTGTAAGTCCGTTGTCGAGCTTAAATTCTTGAGGGTCACTGATTGCGATTTTTGGAGCGGGTCCTGGTTTTGGTTGTTTTGATCTGTCAATTTGGGCCTGCGCTCCAAATGTCATGAAAAAAACCAAGATCAACGCTGTAATATTCGTTTTCATATTATGGTTCATTTTTTTAAATTTTTATTGTTCATCTTTTTTAGGCAAATATTCAAGTTCTACACGTTGATTTGGACTCAAATATTTTTTGGCCACATCGCGGATTTCTTCTCTTGTAATGGAGCGATATATATCAATCTCTTTGTTGATGAGATTGACATCATCTTTTAACAAATAATTAGTTGCCAGTGATTCTGCTATTCCCTCCACACTTGAATTTGAATTTACATATTGGCTTTCAAATTGATTCTGTAATTTCTCATAATCGCGTTCGGAGATCAAATCGTTTTGCAATAGTAGTATTTCCTCATCCATTTCCTTTAAAAGGTCACTCAATGGAATGTCACCCAACGGTAAAGCAAATATGGCAAAGGCACTGTAATCCATTTGGCCTATTTTGACTGCTTGTACAGCCAATGCCATTTTTTTGTCATCTACCATTTTTTTATAGAGCACAGAACTTTTACCTCCGCTCAAATAACTCGAAATCATATCCAATACATAAGAATCGTGATCCTTAAATCCAGGTGTGCGATATGCAGCAATTATAGCTGGTACTTGAATATTGGCATCATAATATTTTGCCTTAATGGTTTCTGTTATAGGTTGCTCTTTTTGGAAGTTTCTCACTATATCAGCACCTCGTGGAATCGGTTCAAAATAATCCTTGACCATCTTTTTCGTTTTAGCGATGTCAATATCTCCCGCAATAACCAATACAGAATTATCAGGAACATAGTATTTTTTGAAATATGCTTTGAATTCATCAAGCGTCGCCGCATCCAAATCTTCCATTTCACCAATGTTTTTGTAGTGGTATGGATGGTTTGTAAACAGGTTTTCACTAATAGCACCAAGGATTCCACCATAAGGTCTATTATCATAACTTGTCCGTTTTTCTTCCTTGACAACCTCATTTTGAGTATCAACGCCAATTTGATTGATGATAGGGTGCATTAAACGTTCCGATTCCATCCAAAGACCTAATTCTAGATTGTTTGAAGGGAAAATTTCATAATAATAAGTTCGATCTAATGACGTATTGGCATTGTTGCTTCCTCCGTTTGAGTTTACAATCTTGAACCATTCGCCACGTTTGATATTGTCTGTTCCTTCAAACAAAAGGTGCTCAAAAAAATGTGCGAAACCAGTACGTTTTGGTTCAAAATCTTTTCCCCCGACATCATACATAACAGATGTTATGACTACTGGAGCCGTATTATCCTGATGGAGTATGACATGCATTCCATTATCTAGATCATACTCTTCAAATTCAACTTTTTGAGCATTGGACATAAGTCCAACCAACAATAAAGAAGCTAAAGAAAATAAGCGTTTTTTCATTGTGTATTTGTTTTATGAATTAATTATAATGTGAAGTAAGTCTTTTATAATGCTAAAATGTTACACTACGCCTACAAAAATAAGGATTCAACACTCCAATTCCATGCCATGATTAAAAAAGAAGTCAGAATATTATATTAATAAACAAATTTTGACGAATTTTAAACATTGAAGTATATAATATAAATTCTATGAATGCATCCTTGAGAGTTGCCGTAAAATATGGCCTTTTTGTTAGCAGTGCCCTTATCGCTTATTTTTTAATATTAAAATTATTTGGCATGCACACAAATCCTTGGTTACGGCTTTTTAATGGAGTCATCATGGCTGCTGGGATTTATTTTGCGATTAAATATTACAAGATGATGACGGGAAACAGTTTTACTTATGTTGATGGTTTCAAGACAGGATTGCTTACGGGATTTCTTGCCACGCTCATCTTTACCATGGTTATGGGAGTGTACATATTTCATTTGGATACAGAATTTGCCCATACTATTTTAAAAGATTGGTTTGAAAATTCCAGTCAAGGTCCTAGTATTCTGATTATCATTATTTTGATTGAAGGTTTGGCCTCTACAGTGGTTTTAACCTTGACCTTTATGCAGCTCTTCAAAAAAAGCCAGAATGTCGGTCAGCAGGAAAATTTGATTCAACATAAAAAAGAAGACGACCTTGCAGATAGATAAGAATTACTGATACAATTCAAATTTAAATAAATAGATAAAAGAGCCAAATCCTGAAAATGGAATTTGGCCCTTTTTTACGCAAATGATATAAATTGTTTTGTATCACTAAAAAACGTTTGTAGTTTCATAATATAGATGTATATTTGCACCCATTTTATAATAAAAAATAACTAATTTAAACGTTACGCTATGTACGCAATTGTAGAGATAGCAGGGCAACAATTCAAAGTT
>JBDSFP010000019.1:0-2534 GCA_039919415.1 Aquaticitalea sp.
TACCAATTATATCAATTTTCCAACTGTTAATCTTGGCATTCAGCATATGTTTTCCGATCATTTGGGTGCAAAACTTGACTACGGATTTAATAGAGTATCGAATGCTCCCAAATCAAAACCCTTTAAAATGAACTATTCCCGCATTAATCTTCAAGGGGTTTATGATTTTACAGATTTGATGTCTTTTTTACCACCGCAAATAGGAATTGTTGCCCACGCAGGCCCTGGGATAAGCATGACCAAGCCCTTGGGCAATTTTGCAAATAATACGTATACCTATTTAAATTTTATGGGCGGTATGGAACTGCATTACCGGTTTTCTGAATCCTTATCCGTTTATGCTGATGGCGCCTATGCCTTATCACTTTCTGGTAAAGATAAATATGATATCGCCACAGATGGATATTCATTCAATGGCGATTTGATGTATGTCGTTCTTGGTGTGTCGATATCTTTGAGTGGATGTCAATATTGTTGAGACATGGCCAATGAAAAAATTATATTGGGAATCGATCCTGGAACCACCATTATGGGTTTTGGGCTTATCAAAGTGGTCGGGAAATCCATGCAATTTATGCAACTCAATGAACTCGACCTCAAAAAATATGATGACCATTACCTCAAACTAAAACTCATTTTTGAACGCACCATCGAGCTCATCGATACGCACCATCCAGATGAAATTGCGATAGAAGCACCTTTTTTTGGAAAGAACGTTCAAAGTATGTTGAAACTTGGTCGTGCTCAAGGCGTTGCGATGGCTGCCGGTTTAAGTCGAGAAATCCCTATTACAGAATATTCTCCTAAAAAAATAAAAATGGCCATTACAGGTAACGGAAATGCCAGCAAAGAACAGGTGGCGAAAATGCTTCAAAGTTTATTGGGATTGAAAGCCTTGCCAAAAAATCTAGATGCAACTGATGGCCTGGCAGCAGCGGTTTGTCACTTTTATAATGCTGGAAAGATAGAAATAGGAAAGAGTTATTCCGGATGGAGTGCTTTTGTGAAACAGAATGAAAATAGAGTAAAGAAATAAGTTCATAGTCACAGACACAGTTTAGCGTTTTTTTAGTTTCAACCCTGAATTAAATCTTTGGCAACTTCTTGTTTAATTGTTCCATTTTCAAAATAGCTTTTCTAAATTCGTGTGTATAGTCCTAAATAATTCGAAAACAATTATAATCTTTACTGAAAACTGTGACTGCGACTGTGCACTAAAATGAGCGGCATCTACATACATATCCCATTCTGCAAGCAAGCCTGTCACTATTGCGACTTCCATTTTTCGACCTCGTTAAAGAAGAAAGATGAATTAATACAAGCATTGGTCAAGGAACTGGAATTACGCAAAGATGAATTTAAAGATAAAATAGTTGAAACCATCTATTTTGGCGGAGGAACTCCTTCATTATTGAAGATTGCTGATTTAAGATTGTTGATTGATGAAGTTTATAAACTTTACGAAGTTACCGAGAATCCAGAAATTACAATTGAAGCCAATCCAGATGACCTAATCAAAATGCCAGTCGTATCGAGCGTGTCATCCCGAGCGGAGTCAAGGGGCGATATGCCATCTGAAAGAATTTTTGAGGAGTACAAATCCATCGGCATCAACCGCCTTTCCATCGGTATCCAATCTTTTTTCGAAGCGGATTTAAAAATGATGAATCGCGCCCATAATGTAGACGAAGCAAAAAAATGTTTGCAAGAAGCGACCAAACATTTCGATAATATTTCACTCGATTTAATCTACGGCATTCCGGGATTGAGCAACGAGCGTTGGATTGAAAACATCGAAACCGCCTTGTCTTTCAACATTCCGCATATCTCAAGTTATGCTTTGACGGTTGAACCAAATACCGCTTTGGATGCCTTCATCAAAAAAGGAATTATCAAAAATGTCGATGATGATTTGGCAGAGGAGCAATTCAACCTTCTGATTGAGAAACTGGAAAACGCTGGATTTATTCATTACGAACTTTCCAATTTCGGAAAACCTGATTATTTCAGCAGAAATAATTCCGCGTATTGGCAAGGAAAACCGTATTTGGGCATCGGCCCTTCGGCACATTCCTTTGATGGAAATCATCGTGGTTGGAATGTCCGCAACAATTCAAAATACATCAAATCTTTGGAAGAAAATGTACTTCCCATTGAAACCGAAACGCTTTCTACAACCGATAAATACAATGAGTACATCATGACTGGATTGCGAACAATTTGGGGGGTATCCATGGAAAAAGTCGAGACTGATTTTGGAATCAATTACAAAAAATATCTTTTGGAGCAATCACAAAAACATATAATTGAACATTTGTTGTATCTTGATGATGGCAAATTGCTGGTCACCAAAAAAGGTAAATTTTTGAGTGATGGCATTGCTTCAGACCTTTTTAAAATCAATCTATCTTGAAAGCAATTATCGAACATCATTCCCAATTAATAAAAATAGATCTATTAAAACCGCTTGATATTTCCATTCCCTTACGTGCTTCGAAAGACAACGTAAATGCTTGGTACATTGGCGAACCAAA
>JBDSFP010000040.1:0-9004 GCA_039919415.1 Aquaticitalea sp.
TTACAATTTCTCCAAAAACTGAATCTACCGAATTGGAAGAACTTCCAAAATACATTAAAAAAGGCATCAAGGAATTTTCTGAATACTTTGGACATAAAATTAACGTTAAGGTCAGTAAGAATGGCAAAGGGAGCATCATGATTCCATTCCATTCCGAAGAAGATTTCAATCGTATCAAAAAATTGGTTCAAAGTGCCAAATAAAGTTGTCCATAGCATCCTTTTCTGCCTAATCAGTAGTCTATCGTTTTCACAAGTAAAAAATGATAGCATTCCCAATGAACTTCCAAAGGAGTTAGTTGTTATTGACAGTTTAATAAGAGAACCTTATAATGCGTTGGCCCCTGCAAAAGCGGCATTTTATTCTGCAATTTTGCCAGGTTTGGGACAAGCTTACAATAAAAAATACTGGAAAATCCCCATTGCCATTGGCGGGATTGCCGCAGGTATTTATTTCTTCGAAACCAACAATAAAGATTACAAACGCTACCGGAATGCCTACAAACGTCGATTGGCTGGCTATACCGATGACGAATTTTATCCACGAGTGACCGACGACGGTCTCATAAGAGCACAAAAAACCTTAAAACGAAATAAGGAACTTTCATTACTTATCACCGTCGGAATTTATGCTCTAAACATCATCGATGCTAACGTAGATGCGCATTTACTCCAATATAATGTGGATGAGAATTTGGCATTGCAGCCCCATTTTCAATACAATGAAAAAGAAAATTCATCCGATTTGGGCTTGACTCTAAACTTCAAATTTTAACCTATGAACATTGCATTGCTTGGCTATGGGAAAATGGGAAAAGTGATTGAAGGCATTGCACTAGAGAGAGGTCACCAAATTGTTCTAAAAACTACCAGCAAGGATATCAACTATTCACTTTCAAGTGTGGACGTTGCCATCGATTTCAGTATTCCGACTTCCGCAATCGATAATATCAGTAACTGTCTTAACAATGATATTCCCGTAATTTCAGGAACCACAGGATGGCTTGATCACTATGACGACATGGTAGCCTTGTGCAATGATAAGAATGGTACATTTTTATATGCTTCAAATTTCAGTTTGGGCGTTAATATCTTTTTTGAACTCAATAGAACGCTTTCGAAATTGATGCAATGTTTGCCGGAATATAGCGTCAGCCTTGAGGAAATCCATCATACGCAAAAGCTGGATGCTCCAAGCGGAACGGCTATTTCGTTGGCGAATGATATTATTGCAAATTCACAATACACCTCGTGGAATTTGGACACTCCAAAATCAGATGAAATCGGCATTTCCGCAAAACGAATTGAGAATGTTCCAGGAACCCATAAAATAACTTATGTTTCAAAAGTTGACACCATCAAAATAAAACACATAGCACACAGCCGGGAAGGTTTTGCCCTTGGTGCTGTGATTGCTGCAGAATGGATTTATGGAAAAAAAGGAGTCTTTACGATGAAAGATGTGTTAAATATTGGGTAAACAAATTACTCAATAGGAATTTCGATTTACGAGTTACGAGTTATCATTTTCGATTTTCGATTTGGGTAAATGTTAAAAAAACAAAAACGTGAATTGACAACCAACTCAAACAAATTATATTTGATTGATCAACTAAATTATCTTTAGTTCTGATTTTGAGGAAATGACTTCTTAAATCGTACTTCGTAATTCTAAAATTTAAAAAAATTGACATTCACACATTGGTTTATCTTTTTCTTGGTGGTTCAGGTCATTCACGGTCTTGGCACTTGGAGACTCTACATAAAAGCTGGACGGCAAGCTTGGGAAGCTTTCATTCCTGTTTATAATGCAGTCATTTTAATGAAAATCATCAACCGACCTTGGTGGTGGACTTTGTTGCTCTTTGTCCCGATTGTGAATTTAATCATGTTTCCCGTCGTTTGGGTTGAGACCGCTCGAAGTTTTGGTAAAAATTCAGGTTTGGATACACTTTTTGCCGTATTAACTTTAGGGTTATATATCTATTATATCAATTACGCTTTGGATGTCACTTATATCATTGACAGAAGCTTGCGTCCGAAAACCGGAGTTGGCGATTGGGTGAGTTCCATTTTGTTTGCAATTGTCGCGGCGACGATTGTGCACACCTATTTTATCCAACCGTTTACCATTCCTTCATCTTCCTTGGAAAAAAGTCTTTTGGTGGGAGATTTTCTATTTGTAAGCAAAATTCACTATGGCGCCAGAATTCCGATGACAACAGTTGCAGCGCCTATGGTCCATGATACCATTCCCGTCATAAAAATAAAGTCTTATTTGTTTGATGATAACAAAGGAAGCAATTCATGGAAAAACAAATTCCAGCTTCCCTATTTAAGAATTCCAGGATTTGAACGTATTGAGCGAAATGATATTGTTGTTTTCAACCAACCAGCCGATACCTTGCTGGATATGAATGATTTTCATCCCGACAGAAATTATTACAAACCGATTGATAAAAAAACAAATCTGGTTAAACGCTGTGTCGGTATTCCAGGAGATTCATTGGAGATCAGAAATGGGCATGTGTTCATCAATGGCAAGGAAAATCCGCTTCCGGACAGAGCTAGATTGCAGTTTTCATATACCATAGAATTCAAAGGACAATTCACTTCCAATGAACAGGTGTATGAACTCTTGCGACGATATGATATCACAGATGGTATTGGGTATGATTCGGATACAAAAACATATTTTGTGCAAGCAACAGAAGAAGCGGCGAACAGGGTCAAAAACCATCCCAATATCGCAAGTATCACTTTGAAAAAAGAAACTAAGGGAGCGCACAATGCTGCTGTTTTTCCTCAAGACCCCAATTTTAGCTGGAATACCGATTTCTTTGGTCCAATCTTTATTCCCAAAAAAGGAACAACCATCAATCTCAATTTAGAAGTACTTCCGATATATAAACGTTTGATTACCGAATATGAAGGACATCAGATGTCCGTTAGTGGGAATCAGATTTTTATTGATAATCAGGTATCCGAAACTTATACCTTTGCCCAAGATTATTATTGGATGATGGGAGATAACAGAAACAACTCCATAGATGCAAGATTTTGGGGTTTTGTGCCTTTCAACCATGTCGTGGGGAAGCCTGTATTTATTTGGATGAGTTGGGATACCAACGGAAAAGGTTTAGGCAAAATCAGATGGAATCGACTTTTTACGACGGTTAGTGGCCAAGGAGAGCGCGTATCTTATTTAATTCCTTTTCTCATCGCCTTAATAGGTTTTTTTGGATTCAGAAAGTGGAGAAAACATAAAAAAGTGAATGCATAAATAATTAAGATGTTACCTTTGACCACACTTTTATAACTAAACAACAATCATGACATTCACACAATGGTTTATCTTTTTCTTGGTCGTGCAGGTCATTCACGGACTTGGCACATGGAAACTCTACATAAAAGCGGGGCGGCAAGCTTGGGAAGCCTTTATTCCCGTCTATAACGCAGTCATTCTGATGAAAATAATCAACCGACCTTGGTGGTGGACTATTTTGCTATTTGTGCCGATTGTCAATTTAATCATGTTTCCCGTTGTTTGGGTTGAAACCGCTCGGAGCTTTGGTAAAAATTCAGGGGTGGACACGCTTTTGGCTGTTGCTACTTTGGGACTTTACATTTATTACATCAACTACGCCTTGGATGTCGTTCATATCAAGGATCGAAGTCTGCATCCAAGAACCGGAACTGGCGATTGGGTAAGTTCCATTTTATTTGCCATTGTGGCAGCGACGATTGTGCATACGTATTTTATTCAACCGTTTACGATTCCAACCTCCTCCTTGGAAAAAACACTTTTGGTAGGCGATTTCCTTTTTGTGAGCAAATTTCATTATGGCGCACGGATTCCGATGACGACCATTGCAACTCCGATGGTTCATGATACCATTCCTGTAGCAAAAGTAAAATCCTATTCTGCTTGGCCAGAATTGCCCTATATGCGATTGCCAGGATTTGAAAAAATAAAACATAATGACATAGTCGTCTTTAACTGGCCTGTGGACACCATGCTGGACATGCGGCATACCGATAAATTTTATTACAAACCCATTGACAAAAAGACCAATTACGTGAAACGTTGTGTCGGTCTGCCTGGAGATTCCTTGTCTGTTAAAGATGGTTATGTCTATATCAATGGAAAGCAAAACCATTTGCCGGACAGAGCACGTGTCCAGTTTTCGTATGACATTGCCTTTAAAGGACAATTTTCATCCAATCAGGAAGTCTATGACTTATTGAATCGTTATGATATTACAGATGGTATTGGATATGATGAAAAATCAAAGAATTATTTCGTCTTTGCTGCGACCGAAGAGGCGATGAATCGGTTAAAAAACCATCCAAATGTGGCAAGCGTTACAGTTAGAAAAGATTCTTTGGGAGTTTCCAATGCCAGCATTTTTCCAAATGATCCTGCCTACCCTTGGAACAACGATTATTTCGGTCCTTTATACATTCCAAAAGCTGGCTCAACCGTTGCTTTGACTCCAGAAACATTACCACTTTACAAACGTGCCATTACCGCCTATGAAGGTCATAAACTATCTGTAAACGGAAATCAAATCAGTATTGATGGTAAAACGGCAACTTCGTTCACCTTCTCAAAGGATTACTATTGGATGATGGGTGACAACCGTCACAATTCGCAAGATTCGAGATATTGGGGCTTTGTTCCATTTGACCATGTCGTGGGCAAACCTGTATTTATTTGGATGAGTTGGGACAAAAATGGAAAACCACGCTGGAATCGTTTCTTTACAACTGTCGGCGGCAGCGGCAAACCGGTTTCATATTTGATGCTTAGTGTCATTATTGCTGTTCTATTGTATGGTTGGAATTTCTGGAGAAAGAAAAAGAAGGCAAATCGTTAAGGTGTTTAGTTGTCTTGGAGTTGTTTGATGTTGAGTTGATGCCTTGTTTTAATGAGAATATAATGGCATCACACATCTAAACAAAACCATATCAATGGAAATTTTATTACATCCAACTTGCTTTCCAAGCATTGCAACCTTCGTAGCCATTGCGAATGCAGATAAAGTGAGGTTTGAAGTGTGCGACAATTATCAAAAACAAACCTACAGAAACCGAATGTATATTTATGATGCGAATGGGAAATTGCCTTTGAACATTCCCGTGATTTATACTCAAAAAAATCGACAACTCTACAAAGATATCCGGATTGCAAATTATGAAAATTGGCAGGATTTACTTTGGAAATCAATTCAATCCGCTTATAGTAGTTCTCCGTTCTTTGAATTTTACGAACATGATTTCCTTCCACTATTCACTTCTAAATTCGAATATCTTTTGGAATACAATTTCAAATGTTTGGAAGTCATCTATGAGTGTCTTGAACTGGCTTTTGAGTTTGAAAAGACTTCGAATTTTGAGAAATATCCAGAAAACATTAATGATTACAGATCCTTGGTTGTTAGCCGCAAGGAAAGAGAACAGCATTTCAAATCATATGTTCAGGTTTTTGATGACAAACATGGTTTTCTCTCCAATTTGAGCAGTTTGGATTTGATCTTTAATGAGGGTCCGAATGCGATGCTGTATTTGGAAGCACAACATCTTCAATTGTAAAGTTGAAAGCAATTATCCATAATGGAATCCATTATTGCGCTATTGCTTTTTGCATTGTTAATGAACTCAGAAACAATAGAAACTGAAATCTGTGACTGAATACTGAACACTATTTTTTAATCTTCACTCGACTCATAATTGGATAATGATCGGACAGTAGAACATCAAAGTTCTTAAAACTATTAATCTCAAAGCCGTCGTCCACCAAAATAAAATCAATCCGTACTGGAAAGAACTTGAAATTGAAAGTCCGTCCGAAACCATTTCCTGCCTCCACAAAAGCATCCTTCAAATCGCCTTTTATTTCCCTATAAACATAGGAATAAGCGGTATTGTTGAAATCGCCACAGATGATCATTTTATAAGGGCAACGTTTTTTGTGTAGCAGAAACAATTCCGTTTGAAACTGCTGCATGGTAAAGGTTTTACTTACTTGCCGAAATAGATTCTCTGACGATTCTTTGGTCAACGCATCGCCATTGGCATCAATTTTCATGGATTGCAAATGAACATTATACACACGAATCGTATCTGTTCCCTTAACAACATCAATAAAAATGGCATTGTTATAGCTATCAGGAAATTCAATGGAACCTGAATTTACAATCGGGAATTTAGACAAAATCGCTTGCCCATTTTTTACTTTTTCTCCCGATATCATTTCAAATTTTTCATACCCTGCAAATACAATATCATTATCCCTTCGATATTCTTGGATGCTCAAAATATCGGGCTGTTTCTCATTGATAAAATCAACAATTTTCTGGTCCACGGAAGTATCAGGAATCCATTTGAAAACATTGAATAAACGCACGTTATAGTTCATCACGGAAATATCCTCTGGATCATCCACATTTTTGGAAGATGTAAATTTGTACAACGAACCCAAATAATTATATCCAATCAAAAGCACAATTAGCGAAACCAATACTTGTTTCCGAACCATTAGGATCCAATAAAGTAAAAAAAGAATGTTGAGCAATATTAAAAATGGAACAGTAAGGCTCAAAACCGAAAGAACTGCGAACTTTTTAGGTTCTATATACGGCAAAATATAGGACAGCAATAAAAGGACAGCCGCGATGCTATTGAAGAAAAATACAACTTTATCAAACAGATTCAGTTTCTTCATAAAATGTTAGTCTCTTCCGACTTTGAACAGAAATTCCTTTTCATCCTTCGTCAAGCTTTCATAGCCGCTTTTGCCGATTTTGTCCAGGATACTATCGATTTGCTTTTGCTTACTAAACTCCTTAAATTCCTTTTTAGTATGGTCAATAGTGCTATTGGATTTACCTTTATAGACTGTTTTTAAAGGCGAATGTTTTTTTGGTTTGAACCAATTTTCAACCGAGGTCATAAAATGTTCAAAGCCTGCACCGATATCAACGCCCTTTTGAAGTTGGGCAGCATAGATATAACCCACCAAAGTGCCACCCATATGGGCAACACTTCCACCTTGATTGGTGCCGAAAAGTCCAATAAGGTCAATAATAACCAAGGCTAAGCCAAGATACATCAATTTGATGTTCCAAAATGCCAATCGTACCTCGGTTTGCGGCATGTAGGCACAGATAAAAATGAACAAAGCTCTAACCCCGGCTGAAGCTCCCACCAAGCCAATGACTGGATAAAGGATTCCAGCAGGAATTAGATTATAAACCAATAAAAACGTAAGACCACCAAAAATGATTCCTAGGAAATAAATACTCAAGGCCATTTTGGGCCTGAACAGATTTAAAACAATCCGTGACACATAATACAATACCAACAAATTGAACAAGATATGAATGAAGCCATAATGTGTGAATCCATAGGTAACAATCGTCCAAGGTTTTTGAAGAAAATCAAAAAAATCACTTGGCAATTTGAGCCAATACAGACTATCATTGGTTTGGAGAAACATATTCAACAAAAAACCAATCACAAACACAAGGACATTGATAAGAATGATGATTTCAAGCGCATTGAGACGCTTCAATTTGTATTGTATGTCCTTTTTTATATTTGCCATTTAATTCCAGCGGTATTTATCGGATTCGTTCTTTTTCCAAAACCACATCATTATAAAACCAGTCAACGCACCGCCAACGTGGGCCGCAAAAGCTGTATTGCTCGGACTGAAAATGGATTGTCCAGAGATGGCCGAAAACAAATCCAAAGCTATGATTCCCGGAATAAAATACTTCGCTTTGATTGGAATTGGCAAGAAAATCAACATCAGTTTTGATTCAGGAAACAACATTCCAAAAGCAACCAAAACCCCCATGATTGCTCCAGAAGCTCCGACCATAGAGGAATTGTAAATATTGAACATGTTCTGCAATTCCAAACGCTGTGCGGCTGTAACGGTTTGACTTACTTGATTGGTGCTCAGTATTTCATGGATTTGGTTCATCGTCATTCCTGAATCCAACAATATGCCTTCTGATGGCAAATACTTAAAATAATAAAAGCCAACCATGATCAACGCCGCTCCCAATCCAGCAAAAAGGTAAAAAATAATGAATTTTTTAGCTCCAAAAACTTGTTCCACCGCGGTTCCAAACATCCAAAGTGCAAACATATTGAAAGCAATGTGCATAATGCCACCATGCATAAACATGTGCGTAAGAAATTGCCAAGGTCTGAATAAATCATTTTTTGGAAAATAAAGCGCAAACCATTCATAAAACAAGTTTCCTTGACCGATGGTCAAGGTTCCAATAAACATCAATACGTTGATGATGATCAAATGTTTTACAGTATCGGTAATTCCTCTCATGTTTTGATTTTTTATCTAAATTACATAAATTTTTTGTCCAATTCATCAACATTCATTGTGATAAAAGTTGGTCTATTGGTTGGTGACACCGAAGGTTCCTTGCAGGCGAACAAACTATTTACTAAATGTTCTTGCTCCGCATTGTTCAACGATTGTCCTGTTTTGATTGCTAAACTCTTTGCCATCGACTTTGCCAAAAGATCCGTAGCACTAAAGTTACTGTCTGGCACTTCTTGCTCCACGTCACTGATCAATTGTTCCAAAATAATGGACACTTCGCTATCAGGGACATTCACTGGCACTCCTATGACATCAATATGATCTATATTGAATTTTGAAAACACAAAGCCTGTCGCTTCCAAATCTGCTTTCACTTGTTCCAAAATAGTGAGTTCACTTGGGGAAAAATGCAATTGAAGGGGAAACAACAACTGTTGACTCACAGCTTCCTTAATGGTCATGCTTCGCAATAAACCTTCATACAAAATCCGCTGATGCGCACGGTTTTGATCTATCAACAACATTCCGGATTTTACGGTACTAATGATGTATTTATTGTGAAGTTGGTAGGTTTTTTGAACCTCATCAATACTTGAATCATTTTTAAAAATTGAATCAGCTTGATCCTCACTTTCAAACTCCACCT
>JBDSFP010000044.1:0-4897 GCA_039919415.1 Aquaticitalea sp.
TAGGAATTGCCTTTATTATTTTAGTCTTCGGAATTATTTTTGTTCCGAGAATCGTCGACCGAATCCAGAACCATTCGATTGTGGTAAACGACCGTTTGAATGTGAAAACAGAGGCAGATCAGGCAAATAAAAAAAGCGATTTGGTCTTTATCGTGAGCAATGGTAAACCAAAAAAAGTTCCATCCTTCAGCTTTACGGACCAAAAAGGCAACACCATTTCCAATAAGGATTATGAGGGGAAGGTGTATGTCATCGAATTCTTTTTTACCACGTGCCCAACCATTTGTCCGCGTATGAATGCTAATTTGGTGCAGGTTCAGAATACTTTCAACGGATTTGATAATTTTGGCGTTGCGTCATTTACCATCAATCCAGAGAACGATACTCCACAAATTCTTGAAGAATATGCCAAACATTACGGAATAACCAATCCAAATTGGCACTTAATGACAGGCAATCAGGATACAATCTATAAACTTGCAAATGAAGGTTTCAATCTTTACACCGCCAAAGATGGAGAAGTGGATGGCGGATTTGAACATTCGGGAAATTTGGCCCTTATTGACAAAGATGGTTTCATTCGTTCAAGAACCGATGCTTCTGGAAATCCTTTGATTTATTACAACGGAATGGTCTCCGAATCAGAAAAAGTGGATGAGGCAGGACAGCCCCAAGAAATTACTATTCTAAAAGAAGACATTGCCAAATTATTGAAGGAATAAATGAGTTCGTCATAAGTCATGAGAACATTAAAATAAATATGAATTTAGAACAAAACATAAAAGACGAAAAAAAATACAACAAATTGATTGTTGTGCTATCCATTGTCATTCCTGTGGTTGTGGCGGCTCTTTTTGGGGTCAATCTGCGCAAATTGGGTTTTGATGTGCAACCTTTGACATTTTTGCCTCCTATATATGCAACCATCAATGGAATGACTGCTGTGATTTTGATAATTGCTTTTTGGGCCATCAAAAACAAAAAAATAGTGCTACACGAAAATTTAATGACCACTGCTGTTGGATGTTCGGTGGTTTTTTTAATCATGTACGTTGCCTATCATATGACCAGCGATTCTACAAAATTTGGGGGTGAGGGAATCATTAGATATGTGTATTTCTTTATATTGATAAGCCATATTTTGCTCTCCATTATCATCATACCATTTGTATTGATTACGTATGTGAGGGCAATTACCAATAATTTTGAGCGCCATAAAAAGATTGCACGCATTACCTTTCCGATGTGGTTGTATGTTGCCGTTACGGGCGTTATCGTCTATCTAATGATTTCACCATATTATGTCTGATCTAAAATCTAAAATAGTCTTTTGTCTTTTTTCTCTTCTCTTTCTTCTAGAAGGAAATGCCCAATGCGCCATGTGCCGAGCGGTTTTGGAAAGTGAAGAAGGCCATTCAACAGCCAAAGGTGTCAACAACGGCATTATCTATTTGATGTCCTTTCCTTACATCTTGATCGGAGGTCTCGGATTTTTTATTTATTGGAAATACTTTCGGACGAAAAATGTTTAGATTAAAAAAAAAATCGCGTAACATTTTTCGGAATTTGGAGTCTAACTTTCAATAAAAAGAAGTTGGGATATAAAACATTCATTGTTGTAACTGAAATTTTTTAGATATATCTGTAACACTTTCTAGATTAAAAAGACTTATTGAACATATGAAAAAATCAATCCTTATATTCTTTGTTTTTGCTGGTTTCACTTGCCATGCCCAAGTGAAGAAATGGACGCTCAAGGAATGTGTGGAATATGCCTTGGAAAATAACATTTCCGTGAAACAGAGTGAACTGGACCTTGAAGTTACAGATGTCGAAAAATTGACGGCCATTGGCAACTTTCTTCCAAGTTTGAATGCCAATGCAGGTGTTTCTAACAATACCGGATTGAGTTTCAACCCAGTGACCAACAATGCGCAGACAACTACCTTTTTATCAGCTTCAGGACGTATCAATGTAGGATATACATTATTTGATGGATTGAAAAATTTTAGACAGGTGCAACGCGCAAAAATTTCCAACTTGTCAGCCCAGTATCGATTGACCAAGATGAAAGATGATATTTCCCTATTGGTCGCCAACAATTATTTACAGGTCATTCTCAATAAGTCAAATCTCGAAGTGCTGACGTCCCAGAATGTGGTCACTCAGGAACAGTTAACAAGAACTCAAGATCTTATCGATGCTGGTGTCCTTCCAAAAGGGGATGCTTTGGAAATAAAGGCAACCGATGCCAGTGAAAAACAATCCATTGTCATGGCCGAAAATAGTATTCAGGTCTCTTTGATAAGTCTTGCACAATTGCTGTTGATCAAGGATTATCAAAATTTTGATATTGAGGATGAAGGCTACGATATAGTGGATGAGGGTATTGCCGATAAGAGCGTTTACGATATAATAGATACAGCAAAAGAGAATCGGTCTGAGATTAAGATTGCCGAAAAAAATGTGGAACTCGCGGAAAAGGATGTCCAATTGGCAAGAAGTGACAATTACCCAACCATCACCGCTTTTTTTGGCTATGATACGAGATATACCGATGCTACGTCATTTACCCAAGACTTGGACCCAAACAATCCAGTAATTACACAACAGATAGGAGTTGTAGAGGGCACAGGTCAGGCAGTGATTGGGGAATTTCCCAATACAGTTCCGCGGATTGTTGGTGCCGACCCATTTTTAAATCAATTATATCAAAATGATGGGATTGCGTATGGACTTCAGATGAACATTCCAATATTCAACGGATTTTCTATACGAGGAAATGTCCAAAGGAGCAAAATCAATTTGGAGCGTACCAACTATCAGCTGGAACAGGCCAAACTGGATTTGGAATCCACCGTGTATCAAGCTTATGTAGATGCCAAAGGTGCTTTTAAAGCCTATCAAGCAGCTCAATCTGCTTTAGAATCCCAACAATTGGCGTACGATTATGGAAAGGAACGTTATGATGTTGGATTGACCAACGCTTTTGATTTTAGCCAATCGAAAACAAAATTCGACAATGCCAAAATTGAATTGAATCGTGCCAAATATGATTATATTTTTAAGCTGAAAGTGCTTGAGCTTTATTTCGGCATTCCTGCAATGGATTTGAAATTTTAATAATAGAAAATAGTTCGACTGAAAAGATAAAAATAAATTGACCACCATGAGTAAGACTGTAAAAATTCTTTTGATCGCCGTAGTTTCACTAATCGTTATCTTATTGATAGGATCCAGTTTGGGTTGGTTTGGAAAAAAAGGTGACTTTAAGGAAGTGGATATCGAAAAAGTATCACTTTCAAATATCATTGAAAAAGTTTCCGCCACTGGAAAAATCCAACCTGAAGTTGAGGTAAAGATTTCGAGTGAGGTCTCTGGAGAAATCATCGAATTACCGTTCAAGGAAGGGCAGCAGGTAAAAAAAGGCGATCTGTTGGTACGGGTCAATCCAGATCTTATCCAATCAGCAGTTAGTAGAACACAGGCAAGTTATCAAAATGTGAAAGCTGGTTTGGAGCAAGCGGAAGCATCTTTAAGGGAAGCGAAATTGAGCTATGACCGAAACAAGCAACTGTTTGAAAAAGGCATCATTTCCAAAGCTGATTGGGACAAAGCAGTCTCGTCCTATGAAATTGCGCAGGCGTCCAAACAATCTGCTTATTACAATGTACAAAGTGCTGGAGCAACCGTTAATGAAGCAATGGATAATCTAAACCGAACAACCATTTACGCACCAATGAGCGGAACCATTTCTAAATTGGATGTGGAATTAGGTGAGCGTGTAGTTGGTACACAACAAATGGCTGGAACCGAAATTTTGCGCGTGGCCAACCTCAACAATATGGAAGTGGAGATAGACGTCAATGAAAATGATATTGTCAAAGTACGGATCGGCGACTCCACCATCGTGGAAGTTGATGCCTATTTGAAAAAGGAATTTAGAGGCGTCGTGACCGAAATAGCAAATTCTGCCGGAGAAACCTTAACGGCCGACCAGGTGACCAATTTTAAAGTGAAAGTCAGAATTGTGGAAGAATCCTATGCAGATTTGATGAAGGACAAACCTGAAAATTATTCACCCTTCAGACCAGGAATGACTGCGACGGTCGACATTCTCACCGACAAACGTAAGAATGCTGTTGCCGTGCCAATTAGTGCGATTGTTATCAAAACAGATACAACTTCCACTAAAACTTCTTATATAAAACCAGCCAACTCCGACAAACCGAAAGTTGTTGTTGATGAACAGAAATTTGAATGTGTGTTTGTGGTCAATAATGGAGCGGCAAAATTGCGTGTCGTAAAAACAGGCATACAAGATGATTCTAAAATAGAAATTGTTTCTGGTTTGAAAGAAGGTGATCAAATCATCACAGGTCCATACAATATGGTTTCCAAAACCCTAAAATCCGGTGATAAAGTGGAGCAGAAAGTAGAGCCCGACAAGATTGAAGAAAAATAAACTTGTCATACATTCTTAACATAGAAACCGCAACCACCAATTGTTCCGTCTCCCTTTCGAAGGATGGAGCAATTTGGTTTTTAAAGGAAGATAACAGCCTCAATTATTCCCATGCGGAATCCTTGCATGTGTTTATCGACGATGTTTTGAAATCTGCAAAATTAAAACCTGAAGCTTTGGATGCCATTGCAGTCAGCAAAGGTCCTGGTTCTTATACAGGATTACGTATTGGTGTTTCTGCTGCGAAAGGCCTATGTTTTGCTTTGGATATTCCCTTGATTTCTGTCGAGACCTTACAATCGCTGGCTCATCAAGTTGTGGCAAGTAGTGGAGTGATTGTCCCGATGTTGGATGCAAGGCGAATGGAAATATATTCTGCGGTTTATGATTTTTCATATCATCAAATACGTGATACAGAAGCCCAAATATTGG
>JBDSFP010000111.1:0-12256 GCA_039919415.1 Aquaticitalea sp.
AAGGAATCATCACTGATCAAGAATTTACCTTTTAGTATGCTGTAAATGTTTTTTTTCATTCCATTTCTTGAATATTCAGGTCCCTTTTAATTCAACTTTATTTAAATACTACAAGGCTTTTGATAACTTCCAGGTTGATGGCAAAACCCTTCGGTCTTAAATTCCTTTTCTGGAATTTAATCCACCTTCCCTTGAAAAATGGGAAGGAATATTTTGATAATTATATTTTTTCTGCAGTCCTAAGCTTTGCGCTTCTCGCTCTATTATTTTCCTTTACTTCCTGTTGACTTGGGACTATTAAACCACCAATTTTTTGCAATGGCACTTCAAAATTCCCAAAGACATCTCGTGTCGGTTCGCCTTCAAATAGCCCATTTTTGATGAAACGCTTGACCAATCTGTCTTCCAATGAATGATAGGAAATGAAACTCAAGCGGCCTTCTTTTTTCAAAAGCTCTGGTGTTTGCAACAACAATTCCTTTAAAGCTTCAATTTCCTGATTGACTTCTATTCGAATCGCTTGATAGATTTGAGCTAGCACTTTATGTTCGTTTTTGTGCTTTACAAACTTTTTCAAGACTTCTTTCAAATGTTCACTAGATTTGATTTTCCCATTAGTACGTTCATGAACAATAACATTTGCCATGGCTGCTGCCTGACGCAATTCTCCGTATTGAAAAAACACATTTTTTAACTGTTCTTCCTCGTAATTATTGATTACTTGCAAGGCCGAGAGTGTACTGTCCTGATTCATCCGCATATCCAAATCTGCTTCAAACCGCGTTGAAAAACCACGTTCTGCGACGTCGAATTGATGTGAGGAAACTCCGAAATCCGCCAAGATTCCATCAACTGCTTTCACACCATAAAAGCGCAAAAAACGTTTTACATATCTGAAATTTTCATGAATCAATGTGAAACGTTCATCATCAATTGTATTTAAAAGAGCGTCTTTATCTTGATCGAAAGCGAATAACTTTCCGTTAGGACCCAACCGATTCAATATTTCCCTGCTGTGACCACCTCCACCAAACGTGACATCGACATACACACCGTCGGAATTGATATTTAAACCATCCACTGATTCTTTAAGCAGTACGGCATTATGATAATCCATCGGTTTCATCTTGTCCCATGACGTCTTCCGCTAAATCAGCAAAATCGCCCGTGGCATCGTCAATCGCTTGTTCGTACTTATCTTTATCCCAAATTTCAATAATATTGATTGCAGACGACACTACGATATCTTTTGTGATATCCGAAAAAGTCATCAAATCCTTTGGAATCAACAAACGTCCTGTGATATCAACTTCAACCACTTTCACACCAGCAGTGAAACGTCTGATGAAATCGTTATTTTTCTTTTTAAAACGGTTAAGTTGGTTCACTTTTTTCATCAATATTTCCCACTCTGCCAATGGGTACAATTCCAAACAGGGCTGAAATACCGCTCGTTTTAACACAAAACCGTCTTGCAACATAGGTGCCAGTTGCTTTTTTATGGCAGCAGGTAACATCAGCCTACCTTTGGCATCCACTTTGCATTCGTATGTTCCTATTAATGAGTTCAAAATGATTCTTTCGTGTTTCTAACGGCTGGGATTCAAATATATTGAAAATATTACCACAATTTACCACAATTTACCACAATTGTTGATAAGTTATGTATTTAAAACCCAAGACTTTCAATTTTAAAATTCTACTTAATTGTAATTTGTTGAAATACAACGTATTGCAAAGTGGTAAATTTTTAACAAATTTGATATACAAAACTTTTCACAACGTAATTGTTGGAAGTGTGTTTAAAATAAATCGATATTTCCACGAAATACCTATATTTGTTTTTTCTGCAACAGACTGACCAATCGATGAGATACCGTTTAAAAAAAGAGAGGAACTATAGCTATATTGAAGAAGGTGAAGGCCAACCGATTATTGTACTTCATGGTTTAATGGGAGGCTTAAGCAATTTTGATGCTGTGTTGCATTATTTTGGAGCTAAAGGTTACAAAGTGATCATACCGGAGTTACCGATTTACACCATGTCTCTTTTAAAGACAAACGTTCGCAGTTTTGCCAAATATTTACACGATTTTATTGCTTACAAAGAACTTGACGATGTCATTCTATTGGGCAATTCCCTTGGCGGCCATATAGGCTTATACCACACCAAATTATATCCTGCCAAAGTGAAAGCCTTGGTCATTACTGGTAGTTCTGGTTTGTATGAGAGTGCCATGGGAGGCGGTTATACAAAACGTGGAGACTATGAAGTCATCAAGAAAAAAGCTCAGGATGTTTTTTATGATCCCGCAGTAGCGACCAAAGAAATTGTAGATGAAGTTTATGAAACCGTCAACGACCGAAATAAACTGATCAAAACATTGGCAATTGCCAAAAGTGCCATTCGACACAATATGGCCAAGGATCTTCCCAAAATGAAACTTCCAGTTTGCATTATTTGGGGGAAAAACGATACCGTCACTCCCCCAGAAGTAGCCACCGAATTTCATTCCTTATTGCCAGATTCCGAATTGTATTGGATTGATAAATGTGGCCATGCGGCGATGATGGAGCATCCCGAAGAATTTAATGAAGTTCTCAATGGATGGTTTCATAAGAAGGAACTTTGAGAGAGATGGAAGCATTAAGAATGAAGTTGGAAGCTGGAAGCTGTAAGAAGAGATTGAAGTTTTGATGGACCGATGACCAAAAAAGTTCAAATCCAAGTTAAAGTTGAAGTTGAAAACAATTGCATTGCTACCCATAGCGATCGGGATTGCGCAAAAACTTTTCGTCTATTGCGGTAAAAAAGTGCCATTGATGAGCATTAAAAGTATATATAAACTCAATATAGAATACCTGAAAACTGCAAAACTGAAGACTTAAAATATGCTGATTAAAACTGCCGAATTCATAATGAGCAATTCTGAGGTGGCGAAATGCCCAAGAGATATCTTGCCCGAATATGCCTTTATCGGTCGCAGTAACGTGGGAAAATCGTCATTGATCAATATGTTGACCAACCATAAGAATTTGGCAAAAACATCTGGTCGTCCAGGAAAAACCCAGTTGATCAATCATTTTCTCATCAACAAAAATTGGTTTTTAGTGGATTTGCCAGGATATGGTTATGCCAAGGTTTCTAAATCGGCAAAGAAGAAATTCCAGAAATTCATCACTGATTATTTTGAAAAGCGCCAACAATTGGTCAATGCTTTTGTGTTGGTGGATATTCGGCACGAGCCACAAAAAATAGATTTGGAATTCATGGAATATTTGGGAATTAAAGGCATTCCGTTTTCCATCATCTTCACAAAAGCCGACAAATTAAAACCAAAAGTCATTGAACGGAATGTGGAAGCTTACACCCAGGAATTGTTCAAAACTTGGGAAGAAACACCGATGTATTTCATTACCTCATCAACGTCTTCTGTTGGTCGGGATGAGCTGCTTGAGACTATTGATGACACTAATCAGGAAATTAACTCTTTGAGAAAGAATTAGAATATATTCAGATTGGATGTCGCTCCGCTTGAGTTCTTAGCTCTTTTTTTTCATTTTTGTCACAAAGATTTCAACCCTAACCGACTTTTCTTTTAAGAGTACACTATGCTTTTCTTGCACAGGATGACAAACCTTTTTATCCCTTCACATCCAAAGCATCACGCAATGCATTCCCGATCAACATAAATGCCATGACCAACAACATGATACAAAGTCCCGGGATCAATGCCAGATAAGGTTTTCCAAGAATAATATAATTATAATGGTCTTTTATCATTGCTCCCCAACTTGCCATGGGTGGTTGCGCTCCAATTCCCAAAAAACTCAAACCACTTTCCACTAAAATGGAGGCCGCGAAATTAGCGGCAGAAATGACAATGACAGGTGCCATAATGTTAGGCAAAATATGTCTTGTAATAATCCTCAAATCATCAAACCCCAAAGCTCTTGCGGCAGTAACGTATTGCATTTCCTTGACACTGATGATCTGACCACGAACCACCCTCGCCACTTCCACCCACATTGTTAAACCAACAGCAATAAAGACTTGCCAAAAACCTTTTCCCAAAGCCAAGGTAATCGCAATCACCAACAGCAGCGTTGGTATGGACCACGTCACGTTGATGATCCACATAATTATAGCGTCGGTTTTGCCGCCAAAATAACCTGCCAAGCTTCCCATAAAAATCCCGATGACCAAGGAAATAAAAACGGCTATAAAACCGATGAAAAAGGAAATTCGTGCGCCAATCAGGATGCGACTTAAATAATCACGCCCATATTTGTCGGTGCCAAAAAGAAAGGTCTTTTCCTTAATATATTTTTGATAATTTTTTTCGGGGAAATTCGCCAATGGAATCGCTTTCGTCTCGCCTTCCAAACCATCGGAAGCATACTCGGTATAAACCAAATTGTCATTTTCAACTTTAGTGCTGGTAATAGGGATTTCGGTGTCCCTGTTCTTATTACCGAAAAAAATTTTTGAAAAAAAAGTTCGTTCGTTCTCCAATTGTGAAGGAAGGGTCAGCATTTTCACTTCAAAACCTGGTTTTTTGGAATTGATGGACAAGTGCATCTGATTGGCATTTTGCGAATCATCCGGAGCAATGACATAAGCGAAAATGGATATCAAACCCACAAACACCACAAACCAAAAACTCAAAACGCCCCAAAGGTTCTTTTTGAACTTTTGGAGCGCCAAGTGAGATAATGAGCTATTGGGTTGACTCATTTATTGTTTTGCATTTGTAACTACTTTTTTGACAGGATATGACATTTTAAGGTCATTCAACACATTGAGTGCTTCTTCGATATAAATATCCTGACTTAGATTTTTATGCCAACGATCACGTTTTTCTTTTAATGTTGTATCCGCGGTCATCAACTTTTCTTCATAAGGCAAAGAGGAAAATGATAAATTGGTCTGGTAATCGGATAGTTTTTCAAAACGTTTGGCTTCTTCTTCATTCAAATTCAGTTGCGCTTTGTAAGCCGTATAATTTAAAGGATATGATTCTTTATCCCGAATTGTTTTGACCCACTTTGCATTTTGATCAATTAACTGCAATTGCTCATTATTTGCCATGCGCTCTTTACTTTTCTTGATGGTTTCATCATAATCAAAATAATTTTCGAATGTATTATAAGCAACTGGGTCAATTTTATCCCAAGGCAATGGATTTTCTTGATCTTTTTCGCCCAAATCGATATAACTATATCGATCTGGAACAACAACGTCACTCTTTACACCTTCCAACTGTGTAGAACCGCCGTTAATACGGTAGAATTTTTGAGTGGTGAATTTCAAGGCTCCCATATCTCCATTGGTGTTGTTCTTCACCATTCGGTTTAAATCCAATACATTTTGTACGGTTCCTTTACCATAGGTCTGTTTACTTCCGATGATTATGGCACGTTTGTAATCTTGCATCGCTGCTGCCAAAATCTCAGATGCAGACGCTGACAGTTCATTGACCAAAATGACTAAAGGTCCATCCCAAACAATGGATTTGTCCTTATCTACCAGCACTTCTTTTTCTTCACCGGCCGATTTAACCTGTACAATTGGGCCATCTTTAATGAACAATCCGCCCATGTCCACAACTGTTTGAAGTGATCCGCCTCCGTTATTTCTTAAATCGAGTACCAACCCTTGCATTCCCTGCTCTTTCAATCTTTCAATTTCAATTTTGAGGTCGGAAGCTGCATTACGCTTATTGTAATCTTCAAAATCAACGTAAAATTTCGGTAAATTAATGACGCCAAAAGTCTTTCCATCTTTTTCCACAATGGATGATTTTGCGTAAGTTTCTTCCAATTCTACAACATCCCTTGTGATTTTAATGTCCTCAATTGTACCATTGACTTTTTTAATTGTCAAAATGACGTTGGTCCCTTTCGGGCCTTTGATCAATTTTACAGCGTCATCCAATCGCATTCCAACCACATTCACGGCAGGTTGATCGTTATCTTGTTTAACTTTCGTGATTTGATCCCCAACTTCTAATTCATTTTGTCTCCAAGCCGGTCCACCACTGATAATCTCATTGATGGTAATGGCATCCATTTTTTTCTGTAATCGCGCTCCAATTCCTTCAAAATTTCCAGACATGGCAACGTCAAAACGATCTTTATCTTCTGGCGCAAAATAATAGGTGTGCGGATCAAATTCTTCAACAATCGCATTGATATAAACAGAAAACCAATCTTCGCGCTGTCTTTCATCAATAAAATCATATAGTTCATCCAAGGATTTCAAAGCTACAGCCCTTGCATCCTTTTCCAACTCTACGTCCGATTTTTTTTCAATTGGTTTTTTTTCTTTTTCATTTGATACATCTGGTTGTTGGATAGGTTCTGGTAGGTCTTCTATATCCAAATTTTTTAGCGTTTCAATGTGCTGCTTTTCGGAATAGCTATCGTCCTGTTGGGATTTCAGATCATCATAATTGGCAATGGTCGAAAATTTAAGTTGTTTTCTCCAACGTTCTTTCATCTCCTTATTGGAATTAACATACTTCAAATCTTTATATTCCGTTGAGAAATCCTCTTTGATGGTGTAGTCAAAAGTTTGGGATAGAACCTCTTTATATATTGCTCTGGATTCTTCAAGACGTTTTAATAAACGATCATGGGTCAAAGTAAAAAATGAAATATCATACGTTTTGATTTGGTCATCAAGCTTATCCTTATATGCTTCGAATTCTTCAATGTCCGAGGCATAAAAATAACGTTTGAACGGATCCAATTGTTCTAGATAATCCTTAAAAACGTGTTCCGAAAAATCATCATTGATTTCCTTTGGATTAAAATGGCCTTGTTCAAGCACGTAGGTTATCAATTGAATGAGCAGCTTGTCTTTATCAGGGTCAGCAAATTTTTTCGTTGTAAAGCTGCAGGACGCAAATGCCATCAACAGCACCAATAACAAAAGTTTGTAATTCCTTTTCAAAGTTTTCATGTGTTTGGGTATAAATTAGATGGTAAACCTAAAAGCTTATTAATTATTGTATAAAAGGTTAAAACTGAATTCCATAATTTTTACTAAAGTAAAAGAAAAAACCATGCCAATAAAAACTGTCGCTACTAATTTTTTGTTAAAGCGGACAATATAGGTAATTCCAACGTATTTTGTGTATTTTAGCGACTTGAAAAAATCAACCATGACCAAAAAAAAACCCCTCATTTTAGTCACGAACGATGATGGCATTACGGCTCCCGGAGTTCGGGCGCTCATTGACGTCATGAACGAAATTGGCGAAGTTGTGGTTGTTGCGCCCGATAGTCCACAAAGCGGCATGGGACATGCCATAACCATTAACTCGACACTTTTTGTGGAAAAAGTAACGGTTGACAAAGGACATCAGGAAGAATACAGTTGTTCCGGAACTCCAGCCGACTGCGTGAAATTGGCAATAAAACAAATTTTGGGAAGACGACCTGATTTATGTGTATCTGGCATCAACCATGGTTCCAATTCCTCCATCAATGTCATCTATTCCGGGACGATGAGTGCTGCCTTGGAAGCTGGTATTGAGGGCATACCTGCAATTGGGTTCTCACTTTTGGACTACAATTGGAACGCTGATTTTGAACCTGCGAAACAGAACGTTAAGACCATCGTTAAAAATGCGTTGAAACATGGAATTCCCGAAGGCGTGGTTTTGAATGTGAACATTCCAAACCTGCCAAAAAACGACATCAAGGGAATCAAGGTCTGCAGACAGGCCAAGGCCAATTGGGAGGAGGAATTTGACAAACGTAAAAATCCGCAAGGACGGGATTATTATTGGTTGACAGGAAAATTTGTCAATTTGGATAAAGGTGACGACACTGACGAATGGAGTTTGGAGCACGGATATGTGTCAGTTGTGCCAGTGCAATTTGATTTGACCGCACATCATGCAATACAGCAGTTGAATGGTTGGGATTTTTGATTTACGATTTACGAAAAAAGTAAATTCCAATATTTAAATACCATATTCCAAAGGGAAAATAGAGAATAGAGAATAGAAGATTTTCAAATAATGATTAAAAAAGAAGTTTTTATAGGGCTTGCGGTCGGGCTGATTGCCAATATCCTCGGCTTGATTATTGCCATTTTGCTTTTTGGTCATGGCCAGAGCATCGAAACAGCTCTAAAAGCCTCCGTTGCGCAAGGCTTTTTTGGGAAATTGGTAAGTATTGGAGCCATTCTCAATTTGATTGCGTTCTTTTTATTCATAAAATTAAAACGGGATTATAGAGCGAGAGGCGTCATTTTGGCGACGGTTTTGGTTGCGATTTTGACGTTTTTTATTAATTTTATTTAGAAGTTAAAAAACCGCCACGAAAAAACGTGACTGATAGAATCAAGAACCAAGACTTGGTTCTGATAATTAAAAGCCAATTTGAATAAAATAGAAACCATTCGAAAACCATTAGTAGTCTTGGCTCTTGGTTCTGATAGTATTGATTCTAAACTATGAAATACTATATCATCGCTGGCGAGGCCTCTGGAGATTTGCACGGCTCCAATCTGATGAAAGCATTGATAAAACAAGATGTCGATGCAGAGTTTAGGTTTTGGGGTGGCGATTTGATGCACCATGTCAACGGAAATATTGTAAAACATTATAAGGAATTGGCCTTTATGGGTTTTGCTGAAGTGGTCATGAATCTGAACAAAATTTCAAAAAATCTTGCCATTTGTAAATCCGATATAGATGATTATCGACCTGACACGATTATCTTTATAGATTATTCAGGTTTTAACCTACGCATTGCCAAGTGGGCCAAACAGAAAGGTTTTAGAACCAACTATTATGTGTCGCCCCAAGTTTGGGCATCCAGAGCTGGAAGGGTCAAATCCATAAAGCGTGATATTGACGCGATGCACGTCATATTACCTTTTGAAAAAGAATTTTACGAAACACAACATAATTATAAAGTCAATTTTGTCGGTCATCCGCTTATCGATGCCATTGCAAATAGAAAACAGGTAGATGAATACAATTTCAGGGCCACGCATGATTTAAATGACAAACCAATCATTGCGTTATTGCCCGGAAGCAGAAAACAGGAAATCAAAAAAATGCTTTCTGTTATGTTGAGCCTTGACAAGGATTTTCCAGACTATCAATTTGTAATTGCAGGAGCACCAAGTCAGGATAGAGCATTCTATAATACATTTATAAAAACAGCAAAGGTTTTTTTCGTCAATAATGAAACCTACGATCTGTTGAGCATTTCAACTGCTGCTTTGGTGACTTCTGGAACTGCAACTTTGGAAACAGCCTTATTCAAAGTACCGCAAGTGGTCTGTTATAAAGGCAGTTGGTTGTCTTATCAAATTGCAAAACGGATCATTACCTTAAAGTATATTTCCTTAGTCAATTTGATTATGGACAAAGAAGTAGTGTCCGAATTGATTCAAAATGACTTTAACCCAAAACGATTAAAAAAAGAATTGGGAGCTATCTTAACCAAAGAAAAAAGAGAGCGGATATTTATGGACTATTTTGAACTGGAAAAAAAACTTGGTGGTCAAGGTGCAAGTGAAAAAGCTGCCAAATTAATTTATATTGCCCTTAAAAAGTAAGTTTTTAATGAAAAAAATTGCCTTTATTTTGTGTCTTACACTTTGTTTCTACAGTTGCAAATCGTCAAAGCATTCCAAAAAATCATCTATAAACCATCCAAGCATTTCATCAAGACCTTCCAAACCGACTATTGATACTGATAATTCCCAAAGAACTTTAACTAAATATCCGAGCTTAAGTGAGCTTCGCCATCGGAATTCAAATTCCAAATTGGCGGACGATATCATCGATTATGCTGAAAAATTTGAAGGTGTGCGCTATAAATACGGTGGCACGACCAAAAAGGGAATGGATTGTTCAGGATTGGTTACTACGGCATTTAGTAGTGAAGGGATATCATTGCCAAGGTCAAGTAGCGACATTGCATTATCAGGCGATTGGATTGATATAAAGGAAGTGCAAAAAGGAGACCTTTTGTTTTTTGCAACCAATAAAAAAAGTCGGAAGGTGAACCATGTGGCTTTGGTAACGTTTGTTAATGAAGGTCAAGTAGAATTCATCCATTCAACCACCAGCGCAGGCGTGATAACCTCTTCCTTGGCAGAGCATTATTGGTATTTTGCATTTGTAGAAGCACGCCGCGTTCTGTAGTTTTTAATTCAGTAACTTTAGTACATGAAGTTGCTCGATTTTCCTATTATTAAGCTAACACTTTTTTTAATTGTTGGAATTTGTATATCACAAATTTTGACGCTTCCATTGATAGATTTGCTAATTGTTTGCGTCGGCTTTCTGATGCTTTCGTTAATTGTGCTTTTCATCAGCAGACAGCAACTTAAAAAAACCATTTGGTTTGGAATTACCACTTGCATATTGATGGTTTTTATTGGATTGTTGATTGTAGCTCTCCATGACCAAGCAGATTTTAAAAATCATTATTCCAACGGCATATCAACTGACAATGAAGTTTCCCATCTTATTACTATTAAAGTTCGTGAAGTTTTAAAGCCGACTGCTTATCACGATAAATATGTGGTCAATGTTTTAAGAATTAATGGAAAGCACTTATCAGGAAAACTGTTGTTGAATATTCAGAAAGATTCACTTTCAAACCCTTTGCATGTTGATGACATTTTGATGGCTTCAACTTTGTTTTCAAAAATAAATACACCTTTGAATCCTTATCAGTTCGATTATAGTCGCTATTTGAAACGACAGTATATCGACCATCAAATCTTCGTAAAAAATTCGTACTTATTAGTCATTGGTTCTCAACCGCACACTATTATGGGATTTGCTGCGAGAATTCGTTCCAAAATTGACAAGAGACTCAAAGTTCATCACTTTGAACCGCAAGAACTCGCTATTGTTGATGCCTTGCTTTTGGGACAACGCAAGGATTTAAGTCCAGATACTTACAACAGTTATGTCAATGCTGGAGCCATTCATATTTTGGCAGTTTCCGGACTTCATGTCGGAATTATTCTATGGATTTTAAATTGGATTTTTAAACCTATGGAGCGACTAAAGCGTGGCAAAACTCTTAAAATAATTTTACTGGTTTTCATCCTTTGGAGCTTTGCAATCATTGCAGGATTGTCACCATCCATTACACGAGCCGTTGCCATGTTTACGGTTATTGCAATAAGTATTAATCTGAAGCGACCAGCTAACATTTATAATACCTTGGCGATTTCGATGTTCATCCTGTTGCTTTTCAAACCCTTATTTTTGTTTGATGTTGGTTTTCAGATGAGTTATGCAGCCGTCATTTCAATTGCAAGTATTCAGCCTTTACTGGTCGGATTATGGAAACCAAAATTGAAAGTGGTCAATTACTTTTGGGATTTACTCTGCGTTACTATTGCTGCCCAAATTGGCGTGGTCCCCATCAGTCTGTATTATTTTCATCAATTTCCTGGCTTGTTTTTCTTGACCAATTTGGTCATTCTTCCTTTTTTGGGATTTATTCTTGGGTTCGGCATTCTCATTATTGTCTTGGCATTGTTGAAGGTACTGTCTCAATTTATGGCAGAGAGTTTCGGATTCTGCATAAGGGGCATGAATGGTTTTGTGTCTTGGGTCTCACATCAGGAAGGTTTTGTTTTTAGAAATATTTCCTTTGGAATTGTGTTTGTTATCGTGAGCTATGCATTGATTATTTCAACCTTTTCCTATTTCAAAAAACCCAAATACTCGAGATTGGTTTATGTCTTGATAGCAATTTTGATGCTTCAGGGTGCATTTTTAAATGAAAAACATCGCACCCGAAACACTGAATTTGTGGTGTTTCAAAAAAGCAAGCTTTCCATGCTTGGATTTAAACAAAATAGAATGTTGACTGTTGCCGATAATCTGGATAGTTTATCAAAATTAAAAAATAATATCATCTTAAATTATAAAGTTGGGAATTCCATAAAAACCATTGAAAATGCTGAACTGCAATCGGTTTATGACTTAAAGGACAAAAAACTTTTAATTGTAGATAGTTTAGGAGTTTATAATGTCAAATCCTTCAAACCCGATTATGTATTACTTCGCAATTCGCCAAAAATCAATTTGAAACGCTTGATTGATTCCCTTCAACCAAAACTCATCATTGCAGATGGCAGCAATTACAAATCCTATACTCAACGTTGGAAAGCGACTTGCGAGTCACAAAATATCCCTTTTCATCCGACCGGGGAAAAGGGAGCTTTTGTATTGAAGTATTAAATTTTTATCCTTTG
>JBDSFP010000126.1:0-3681 GCA_039919415.1 Aquaticitalea sp.
CTGACCTACAAAGGCTATTTTTTCTCCAACCTTAATGTAAAAACTGACGCCTCTCAAGATTTCATGTTCAGAATCGGGATAGGCGAATTGCACCTCCTTAAACTCAAATCCAATCTTGATTTTTGCAGGCAATGGCATGTCTTCGGAATGTTTTGGCTCAATGGAAATATCGATGAACTCGAAATAATCCTTTAGATACAATGCGCTTTCTGTAATCCGCGTGAATTTTGAAAAGAAGTCCTGCAAATTTCGTGTCAATCGATTGAAGGCTCCAGATAAGAATGTCAGTTCGCCCAAAGTGATGACACCGGAAATGACGCGATAAATTATGAAAATGTAGGCGCCATAATAACTCAAGGTCCCCAAAACATTGAACACAAATCCCAAGGCCGAGCGTTTGACGACAAGTGTTTTGTTGAGCTCATAATATTCTTGGGAAAGGTTTTTGAAACGATTTACCAAAAAATCGGTCAGGCCAAATAGCTTTATTTCTTTGGCTGTCTGATTGTTGGCACCAATAAATCGGAGATAATCGAGTTCGCGGCGTTCAGCAGTCCAGCCCCTAGCCAAGGAATATTGCTGTTGACTGAACCATATTTCATTGATAAACGATGGAATGATGCTCAACACCAAAAGAATGATCAAATACGGTTCAAAATAAATCAATCCAACAACCAATGTTCCAATGGAAATAAGACTTTGAAGTTCGCCCAAGGCATTGGACATAAGGCCAACACGACCAGCAGTCTGCGTTCTGGCGCGTTCCAGTTTATCATAAAATTCCGAATCTTCCAGTAGGCTGATATCTATTTGATTGGTTTTCTTGATGATTTTTACGGATGATTCGATGGAATAGGCATCGCCCAACAAACTGTCGGTCAAAGTGATGGCTCTGCCTATTAAATCTGAGATTATGACAAGACCAAATTCAATCGTTACATAGGTCCAAAGCTGCGTGAGATCTTGAGGATTGGTTTTAATTTGAAGGACAATTTCGTCAATGATGAGCTTTCCGACCCAAAGGATTGCAACTGGCAATAGAGCACCTATCAATCTGCAGAATGAAGATAGGAGAAATAATCTTTTATGTTGATTCCAAACTTCCCTAAAAAATCGAGGAATGAATATGAGTGCACTAAAGGATTTTTTAAGACTTGTTTTACTGTCGTCCTTTAAGGATTTTGGAATTTCTCTGGGCATTATTTGGTTTCAGGTTCAAAGTTTAAAGTTCAAAGTTCTGGTCGGGGCTGCCTACTGAAAACTGCGACTGCAAACTAATCAGAGCATTCCCAATTCCAACTTCGCCTCTTCGCTCATCAAATCCTGGCTCCAAGGTGGATCGAAGGTAATTTCCACTTCTGCAGATTTAACATCGTTCAGGGATTTTATCTTTTCCTCTACTTCCATTGGCAAGGTTTCTGCCACAGGGCAATTGGGAGTTGTCAATGTCATTAAAATCTTAACATCATAATCTTCATTTACCAAAACATCGTAAATCAATCCAAGTTCGTAGATATCCACAGGAATTTCTGGATCGTAGATGGTTTTTAAAACCCTTACTATTTTTTCGCCCAATGCGTTGGTGTCTATTGTGGTTTCCATGATTTTTTGTTCAAGGTTCAGAATTCCAAGTTCAGAATTCAAAGTTACAGGGCGAAATTTGAATTCTGAACTTGGAATTTTGAATTGTTAATTCAACTGTGTTTGATATGCAATGGCATATAGCTTTAATTGTTTGATCATACTAACCAAACCATTGGCTCGCGTTGGCGATAAGTGTTCTTTCAAACCGATTTCATCTATAAATGCGGTATCAGCTTCAATAATATCATTTGGATGTTGATTGGAAAAGACCCTAATCAAAATGGCAATGATGCCTTTAGTATTGATGGCATCGCTATCTGCCGTAAAAATCACTTTATCATCTTTCATTTCGGCATGCACCCAAACCCTGCTTTGACAGCCTTTTATGATATTGCCTTCGGTTTTGAATTGTTCATCAATCAACGGTAAGGTTTTTCCTAAATCTATCATATATTGATAACGTTCCTCCCAATCTTCAAACATGGAGAATTCGTCAATAATATCTTCTTGTATCGTCGTGATGGTCATTGAGCATTTTCATCAAAGATACGATTTATCTAGTCTTTTTTGAACTTCTCCATCATGGATACGATTTTATTAACAATTGCTTCAATATCCTTTGGCGGATGACCGTGGTCAAAGCTATTGGATTTTGTTTCCACTTTTTCCTTGGTGATGAAAAAGGTTGCAAATGGTGCGCCGTCGTGATGGCGCAGGGACGTGGGAGAATCAAGTTCGGGTAAGGTATTTATATCTATGTCTTTCAAAAGCGCCATCAATTCACTCCAATCAGTTTCCGAAATTGGATGGGTAGTTTTTTCCACTTGATTTCGATCATTGGTGTAGGTTACGGAATCTTTGGCAACCCAAATTCTTTCGTAAAATCCCCTTGTAGAGGCTTCATAGCCAATCATTATATTGTCTTGCGTTGCCATGGATATTTCGGAATTAAGAGCCGCAGTATTTGGCACTTCAGATTTATTTTGTCCGCACTTGTTGTTGAACATCATTATTGCGAATAGACAGAAAAGTATTTTCATAATAATTTTTTTAAAACTCTTACAAAAATGACACCAAACACGGATTCAATTTTTTTTCCATACTCCAAGTCATTAGATTATTAGAGATGTACATAGTAAATATATTAAAATTTAAGACAAAATCGTAGTAATGGTGGTACAATGCAAAAAAAAAGACGCCAACTTGGGCGTCTTTTTGAAATGTTTGAGAGTACCTGAATTTTAAGGTAATAATAAAGAAGCTCTTGCTCCTCCAGAAACGAATAAAGAACGTAATCTTGAATTTTGTCCGTTGGAAAACATGTACATACAATCATCATCTACATAATCCATATAGTTCATCGTCATATCAGCAGACTGGCAGTTGATTGTTGGATAGACTGGACAACCATAATTAGGTCCATTTGAACTTGGTGTATCTGCTACGAAATCATCTTGACGACAACTACCATCACCCCAAATATGACGAAGGTTTAACCAGTGACCCACTTCATGGGTCGCGGTTCTACCATGCCCATAAACTCCTCCAACTTCACCGAAATAAGCCGTTCCGATAACCACGCCATCAGTAGCTGCCGGACCTCCTGGAAACTGAGCATATCCTAATATTCCACCACCAATCTCACATACCCAAATATTTAAGTATTTTGATGGATTGGTAACATCGATACCACCTTGACTCGCATATTTCATAGCGTCATTGGTGCCCCAGGATGATTTGGTATTTGTCTTTCTAATCACACCAGCCAATGTAAATGAAATTTGGCAATTAGCATCTTTACCTACAAATTCCTGTGGAAGATTGGATATATGTGAATTATTGTGGTTGTAATCCTGGGTCAAAATCGCTATCTGGGAACTGATTTGTTGGGAAGTCACTCTACCAGCACTAGTTTCAATAATGTTTACGATTACAGGAATAGTCACAGGAGCAGTATAAGCAGGTGGTGGAACAGTGCCGCCGCCGCCGCCGCCAGGTTTTCCTTTAGCTAAAATATTTGTTCTTGTTTTGAACTCAATGTCATACATTTTTTTGTACAATTTGGGATCTTCATTCAAAAGTCTGTTAAGATTTATC
>JBDSFP010000131.1:0-3926 GCA_039919415.1 Aquaticitalea sp.
ACTATTTTTGCATTAGTCAATCGTTCTTCATCTGTTGGGTCTCTGTCCAAAACTAAAAATCCTTGGTTTTCAATATGTTTCTTGATTTTTTCAAGTTGGATTGCACCATCGGTCTCTACAACCAATCTAACATCAATATTCGCAATGGCTATTTCGGGAATGATTGTTTTTGGTTTGTCCCCTTTCCAAGACGTTTCAATTTGTCTGACATTTAGAGAGGGATATTGCAACGATTCTTCATAACTTGCTCCTACATCTTCAGATTTATTGATGACAAGATTTTTGTCAATCTCTAATTTGTTGTCAGGAACATCATTGAGTATTTTTTTTACTTCAGGGGTGATGTTTATGCCTTGGTAATAATCTTTGATCAACACTTTACCTGATTCTGATTTCATACTCGACAACAGATGGGCCATTGTAAAAACGGGGTTTGAAACATAGTTGCCATAATGCCCACTATGTTGCGGTAATTTAGAACCATAGGTCGTAATGGTGCATGTTGCGACCCCTCTACACCCATACGTTAAGGTTGGCTTGTTGCTGGAATGCGCCGGACCATCCATAATGATGAAATAGTCCGATGCATACAAATCTTTATACCTATCCAAAGTTGACAAAAAAGCTTTAGATGAATATTCTTCTTCCAAATCGATAACTACTTTGATATTGAATTTTGGTTCTTGGTGTTGCTGTTGCAAGATGTCCAATGCTGATAAAAACATGATGATTGGCGCTTTATCGTCAGCGGCTGCTCTTGCGAAAATCCGCCAGTCGTCATCAATCTTTTTGTCCAATGTGTTCCAATCCATAGCCTCCCAAGAGCCATTTTGGCTTAGTTTCTTTAATACGGGAACAAAAGGGTCTTCTTGGTTCCACATGTCAGGGTTTACCGGTTGGCCATCCAAATGAAAATAAAACAAGATTGTTTTAAAATCTTTGTTATAGTTTTTTTCTGTTAATAAAACTGGCAATTCAGTAGCTTCCAAAACACTTACTTTAAACTGCAATGCCTTGAATTCATTGGATACCCAATCTACATTTTTCGACATATTGTCTTTATTCTCAGGAAGATTGGGTATACTGACAAAGGCTTTATGCTTTAGTAAAACGGTCTTTAAATTGTTATCAATCTGGGTATCCCAGTTGCTTTGTGCATTTACACAAAATGTAGATAGAAAAAGGATACTAAAAATAAAATATTTTATCATTTTAAATATTAAATTAAATGTTGATGTGGTTTTTTATTCCTGAGTTGGCAATAAAATTGTTATGGCTTGTCTGATATTGCCACGAATTCGCAACTTTTTTTTTAATTCTGGATACGTTATGAAAATTTAGATTTTAATCATGAGATTCATGCCTTCCCAGGAATTGGTTTATAAGCCATCACCTTAATCTCCACCACCAAATCTGGATGTGGCAATTGGTGAACAGCTACCGTCGTTCTGGCAGGTCCCGTTTCTTTATTGAAAAATTCCGCGTAAGCTTTGTTGTAACCTGCAAAATCATTCATGTTCACTAAAAATGAGGTTACATCTACCACATCGCTCATGGAGGCTCCTGCTTTTATCAGATTTTTTTCAATGTTCTGCAGAACTTCACGAGTTTGAACTTCTACATTCAAATGTTTAGTGCCCATTTCGTCAATGATATCAACACCTGCGATGGTATTGTCTGCGCGACGGGAACTTGTCCCTGATACAAATATAAAATCTCCGGCTCTTTTAGTATGTGGATATGCGCCTCTTGGTGTTACTGTTTTTTCTTCAATCATCATATTAGTGTTTAAAATTTTTCGCTACTCTGTCGTCATCTAAAATTTCTTCTGTAGCTGCTTTTACTTTTTCCAAATTAGTTTTTAAATCGTCATGTAAGTCAATTACTTTGTCAGTCAACATATTTAAAATGGCTTTGTCCTGAGCTCGACCTTTTAACATAGCTTCTCTATAACCAATATTTTCATTGAAAGTGACCAAGGAATATTTTGAAGAATAGTCGTTTGGAAAATTCTTCTCAAAAGCCATCTCCAAGGTACGCTTTTCACGGAAAATAGCATTGTTGACATGGCCTTTCATTTCGTGGAAATTATCAATGGCCAAATCAGCAATGGCGTCGGTATCTTTTTTACGGTTCTTTTCATAGATTTTAAAAATGGTTTCCCAATCTTGATGACCTTCCTGACTGCCGGCAGGAAGGTCATCCAAAACCTTGTCAAACTCTACGACATCTTCAAAAGACGCATTCATCCCTTGTCCATAAAACGGGACAATGGCATGTGCAGCGTCACCCATTAATAATGTATTACCTTTATAATGCCAAGGCGAACATTTTACTGTTCCCAAAGGCGAGGATGGATTTGTAAAGAAATCTTCGGCGAGGTTTGGCATCAATTCCAATGCATCCTTAAAATACTTTTGGAAAAATTCAATCACTTTTTCTGGTGTGGTCAAATTAGCGAAATTGTAGTCGCCATCATCAAAACTCAAAAATAAAGTTACTGTAAAACTGCCATCCATATTTGGAAGTGCAATCAACATAAAGGAATCTCGACCCCAAATGTGCAGTGCATTTTTATAGGTTTTATAATCGCCATTTTTGGCAGGAAGAATACTCAATTCTTTATAACCATGTGTTAACCAATCTTGTGAAAAACTGAAGAGAAACTTTTTCCCTAAAAAGTAACTTTGTCGCATTGCTGAACCTGCGCCATCTGTGGCGATAATAATATCGGCATCTTCCACGAACACATCTTTGGTTTCAAATTCTTCAAACAATGCGGTTGTCTTTTCAAAATCTACGGATTTACATTTTTTTTTGAAATGAATCGTGACATTTTCATGTTTTTCGGCTTCATCCAATAATAAAGTATTAAGTTGTCCTCGTGAAATGGAATTTATGTATTCATGCTCACGCCCGCTGTAAGGGGCCAAAACTGTATTGCCATCAATATCATGAAGCATTCTACCGTTCATGGGAATGCAAAGTGATTTTACTTTCTCTTCAATGCCAACGAGTTTCATCGCTTTATTACCTCTATCTGAAAAAGCCAGATTGATGGAGCGACCGGCACTTATTTCTACCGTTCGCAAATCGGGACGCATTTCGTAGACGTTCACATTGTAGCCACGTTGTCCAAGTCGCAATGCGAGAAGGCTTCCGCAGAGACCTGCACCTATGATGAGTATGTTTTGTTGTTTTTTCATAATATTTCCTGCGAAAGCAGGAATCTTATTGTTAGTAAACCTACAAGGTTTTTAAAAACTTGAAGGTTAATTTAAAATCTCTTTCAATTTCCCCACCAAATAATAAACATCCTGAAACGAATTGTACAACGGTACAGGTGCGCAACGTATCACATCTGGTTCGCGCCAATCGCTGATAATTCCTGCTTGGGTTAATTTATGATGCAAGTTTTTATCTGCATTTTTCACTTGAATAGATAATTGACAACCTCTTTCGTTTGGATTTTTTGGCGTGATGATTTTAATGTCATTATTATTCAATTCATTGATTAAAAATTCAAAATAACCTGCAAGTTGCTTCGATTTTTTAGTGAGTTTTTCCATTCCAACTTCTGCAAAAATATCTAAAGAAGCCATAATAGCTGCCATGGACAGAATAGGTGGATTGCTCAATTGCCAACCTTCAGCTCCTGGAAGTTGGTCAAATTCGTCTCGCATTCTAAATCGTGTTTCTTTGTTATGGCTCCACCAACCAGTAAATCGGTTTAGTTTTTTATTGTGTGCATGTCGTTCATGAACGAAACATCCACCTAAACTTCCTGGTCCAGAATTGAGATACTTATAAGTACACCAAACTGCAAAATCTGCTCCTGAATCGTGAAGATTCAATTCTACATTACCTGCACCATGGGCACAGTCAAATCCGACCATGCAACCGTGATGATGTGCGAGTTTTGTAAT
>JBDSFP010000142.1:0-3365 GCA_039919415.1 Aquaticitalea sp.
CAAATAAAACAATTGAAAGATATTTCATAATCGTTAGTTGTAAGATTGAGTCGCAAAACTATCAATTACTTTTCGTTTGCCTTTAAAAAGTTATCTTAAATTATTTATCTTTGACCTCCATGCAAAAAAACATCAACATCCTCAACAAAAAAGCGCGATTTGCCTATGAAATCATGGACAAATACACGGCTGGAATTGTTTTGACCGGAACCGAAATAAAATCCATCAGAAGTAGCAAAGCTTCCATTGCCGAAAGTTTTTGTGAGTTTAATGATAAAGGCGAATTATTTGCCATCAACATGACCATTGAGGAATATGCATTTGGTAATTACTACAATCATAGACCCAAGGCAGAACGAAAGTTATTGTTGAACAAACGGGAACTGAAATCCTTAAATAAAGATGTACAACAGAAAGGTCTGGCGATTATCCCATTGAAATTGTTCATCAACGATAAAGGCTATGCTAAGTTGGATATTGCATTGGCCAAAGGAAAAAAACTCTACGACAAACGTGACACGATTAAAGATCGAGACAACAAACGCAATCTGGACCGTGTCAAAAAAATTTACAACTAACTTTAAGATTTTGATAACAAGCCATCGTTGATTTTATGGTTATGTTTGATTTGTAATAGGCAACCATTCAACTTAAAGGAACGTCTATGATTTTATAAGCATTCTACTATGACAAAATTTTTACTGACCATTTTTTTCTGTTTTACAAGTTTTATGTCGTTTTCCCAAATCAAAGGCAAAATAACCGATACCAACAATAAACCACTTCCCTCTGTAAACATTTATATCGAAAACACCTTTATCGGAACCACAACGAACGATGCAGGGATTTATGAATTGAACATATCCAAGTTGGGCGACTATGTCATTGTTTTTCAATATTTGGGCTATAAAACCCAGAAGAAACCTGTTAAGATTGTCAAATTGCCTTTTATTTTGGATGTAACTTTGGTAGAAGAAGAAATCTCTCTGAATGAAGTCGTTATCAATTCTGATGAAAATCCTGCGGATAAAATAATGCGGAAAGCCATTGACAACCGCAAGGCCAACTTGGAGAAAATCAATTCGTATAAAGCTGATTTTTATTCGAGAGGCTTGATTCGCATCAAAAATGCACCGGAAAAAATCTTGGGACAGGAAATTGGTGACCTTGGCGGCGGCTTGGATTCCACACGCAGTGGTATTATCTATCTTTCGGAAACCATCTCCAAAATCGAATTTTTAAGACCGGACAAGCTCAAGGAAAAAATATCCGCTTCCAAAGTGAGTGGCGATGACAACGGTTTTAGTTTCAACACAGCCGTGGATGTCGATTATAATTTTTATGAAAACACCATTGATTTGGGCAATCAACTGATATCTCCCATTGCCAACAATGCCTTCACCTATTATCGTTATAAATTGGAAGGAATCTTTTATGATGACAAGGGCAACCTCATCAATAAAATAAAGGTGACACCAAAACGGAATAACGACCCTGTGTTTTCCGGATTCGTTTACATCGTGGAAGATCAATGGACCTTTTATGCCCTGGAACTCGACATAACTGGCGAACAGGCGAGGATTCCTGCGGCTGATATCATTTCGTTGCAACAGGATTATTCCTATTCGGCAACAGATGGCATTTGGGCAAAAATATCACAGACCATCGATTTCAATTATGGGATTTTTGGCATCAAGGGCGATGGACGATTTACCTATGTCTATAGTAATTATGTGTTCAATCCGGAGATGACCAAAAAGGATTTTGGACGTGAAATTTTGTCATTTGAAAATGAAGCCAATAAAAAGGATTCACTCTTTTGGAAACAAATTCGACCTGTGCCTTTAACGACTGAAGAAATTACAGATTATGTCAAAAAAGACAGCATCCAAATCATCCGGGAAACCAAAACTTACAAGGATTCCATTGATGGCGTAAACAATAAATTTAAGCTTGGAAATCTTTTGTCGGGTTACAATTACAGTAATTCTTACAAGAATTGGAATGCAGGTATCCTCTCTCCTCTATCAACACTGACATTTAATACCGTTCAAGGTTGGAACGCCAACATCAATGGTTATTACCGCAAGAATTATGATGAATTCAAACGCTATCTTTCCATTGGAGGTGCCATCAATTATGGATTTAGCGATGAACGCTTGCGAGGGACTGTTTCTACCACCTATAAATTCAACAACATCAGTCGAGCTATTATGTCAATTTCTGGAGGTATTACGACTGCACAATTCAATGCCACAGAGCCGATTTCCAAAACATTGAATACCGCTTTTTCTTTGTTTGATGAGAAAAATTATCTGAAAATTTACGATAAAGGTTTTGCCCAGATAAGTTATTCAGAAGAACTTTTCAATGGTTTTCGCTTGAGTTCGGAGATAAGTTATGAGCGGCGCAAAGCCTTGTTCAATACCACGGACCAAGTTTGGTATCCGAAATCCAATCGCGAGTACACGAGCAACAATCCTTTGGATGAAACGGCTTATGGCATTGCACCCTTTGAAACGCACAACATTTTTAAATTGGATATTACTGGACGTTTCAACTTTGGACAGGATTATTTCAGTTATCCTGATGGAAAATTCAACATTCCGAATGCCAAATATCCAACGCTTTATTTAAGCTATGAAAAAGGATTTGCATCTTCAATTTCCGACTACAATTTTGACCAAGTGAAAATGCGATTGACACAAAGCTTCAACATTCAGGATAAAGGCAAATTCGAATATAATTTTAAGGCTGGTAAGTTCTTTAATGGCGAAAATATTGCCTTTATGGATTACCATCATTTCAATGGGAACCAAACCCATATTGGAGCTGGCAGCTATTTGAATGTCTTCAACAATTTGCCGTATTATACTTTAAGTACCAACGATTCCTATTTGGAATTTCATGCTGAGCACGATTTCAACGGCTTCATCCTCGGGAAAATTCCCTTGCTGAACAAACTCAACTTCAACTTGATTCTCGGAGCTCATGCTTTGGCAACGCCAGATAACAAACCGTATCAAGAGTTCTCTGTTGGACTTGATAATATTGGTTGGGGAAAATTTCGATTTTTACGATTGGATTATGTTCGCTCTTACCAAAGTGGCTTTCTGAGTGATGCGTGGCTGTTTGGGTTGAAGTTCTTCTAAAGAATTCTATCTTTGCACCATGCAACCTAAAATCCTATTTATAACGCCACCGTTTACGCAGTTAAATAGCGCATATCCGGCATCTGCGTATCTCAAAGGGTTTTTGGAAGCGAATGATATATCAGTGTCACAATGCGATTTAAGTATTGAGCTATTTACTGCCATTTTTACAAGTGATTTTCTGCGTAAAATATTTGAGGACGCAGAGGATTT
>JBDSFP010000409.1:0-5243 GCA_039919415.1 Aquaticitalea sp.
TAGACAACAGTGCTGAATTAAAAAACTATCAATTACAATTACAAAACTTGATTAATGCAGATAGTTTGGTAGATATCAATGTAAAAGATTTGGAAATGAAAAATACAATGCTTTCCAAAAATCAAGAAGAAAGTTCAATTTCTAAAAATCCAATAATTGCCTATTATAACAAACAGATTGAACTGGCCGAAAATGAAAAATCGGTTGCAGTATCTAAAATGTTGCCAGACATCACCTTGGGTTATTTTAACCAATCCTTTATTGGCAATGGTTCAACCGCCAATGGTATGCCTACGGTTTTTGATTCAGGCGACCGTTTTACAGGCGTTCAATTAGGTTTGAGTATTCCTATTTGGTTTAAACCGCATACCGCTAAAATAAAAGCTGCAAAAATCCATAAACTGGAAAATGAAGCAGAGTTGGAAGCCGTAAAAAATAGAATCCAAACACAATTAGAAACATTAGTTCAAATGCTTCAAAAGGAGAAAACTAATCTGGAATCCTACAAAACCAATGCCTTGCCACAAGCTGAATTACTTTTAAAAAATTCGCAACGCGGTTTTCAAGAAGGCGAAATTGGCTATATAGAATATGTGCAAGGCCTCAATCGTGGATTATCCATTCAGATAAAATATCTTGATTTTGTAAACCAATTCAATCAAATACTCATTAAAATTGAACAACTCATCGCAAATACTTTATAAAATGAAGAATACACATATAATTACCCTTTTTGCCACACTCATTATAGCTGTTGGATGTAAAGACAATAAACAACCAATAGTTGAAGACGACCACAAAGAAGACGAAAACAAAATAGAACTGACCAATGCGCAATTGGCACAGACCGAAATAGTAATCGGGAAAGTAGAAAAACGGAAGATAGGTCACGAAATTATGGTCAATGGAATGATTGATGTACCACCACAAGGCAATATTTCTGTAACGGTGCCTTACGGAGGATTTTTAAAATACACCGAAATGCTTCCGGGAAGCCGCATCAAAAAAGGTCAGCTAATTGCAACAGTCGAAAATCCAGAATTTATCGATTTTCAAAGAGAATATTTGGAAGCATTGGCAAGTAACGATTATCTAAAAGCCGATTTTGATCGTCAGCAAACGTTGAACAATGAAAATGTAACCTCCAGCAAAGTTTTTCAAAAAGCAAAAAGTATGTATTTGACCAACCAAGCCAATATTAAATCCTTAGAAAGCAAATTACGGTTGATTGGCATCAATACATCCAGCGTAAAAAACGGAAATATTTCGACGATTGTCAATATCTATTCGCCCATAAATGGCATAGTTCGCGAAGTTTACATCAATACCGGAAAATATTTCAATCCACAAGATGTGTTGATGGATATTACGGATGCCACCGATTTACACGTAGAACTGAAGGTTTATGAGGACGATATTCATTTGGTGCGCAAAGGTCAACGCATCCGTTTTCGATTGGCAAATGCGCCTGAAGAATGGATGGAAGCCGAAGTTTTTCTTATAGCCAATAATGTTCGGGATGATAGGTCCATAACCATTCACGGACATTTAAAAGATAAAAATGAAGAATTATTGCCTGGGATGTTCATCAATGCAGCCATTGAAGTGGAAGCAGATGAACAATATGCAATTCCCGAAGAAGCCATTGTACGGTTTGAAGGTAAACAGTACCTATTTAAATCTCTTGGAAAAAGAACAGAAGGAGAATCAATTATGAACGATTTTGAAATGCTCGAAATCAAAAAAGGCAATCAAGAAGAGGGTTTCGTAGCCTTTACCTTTGCAGATGAATTACAGGATATAACCACTATGGAAGTTGTTTTAAACGATGCCTTTTCCCTGTTGGCCAAAGCAAAAAATAGTGATGAAGAAGGAGGAGGACACGGACATTAGTAAGTTATGGAAATATTAAAAAACATTAAATTAAAAGCAAAAAAATTAAAACAAGACCTTGTTATCCTGCATCTCGCATATCAACATCCGAAAACGCCGTGGACAGCAAAAGCACTTATTATATTGGTCATTGGGTATGCCTTAAGCCCAATCGATTTAATTCCCGATTTTATTCCCGTCATCGGCTTTCTGGATGATTTGATTTTGTTGCCTTTAGGTATTTACTGGGCAATAAAACTCATACCAAAGGATGTTATGGAATTATGTAGAATTCAGGCAGAAACCTATAAATGGAATAAGAAAAAAAGTTTGGTGGCAGGGATAATTATCGGCATTATATGGTTTGTGGTTATCTTCTTTATTGTCCGGGCGATTTTTTTTAAAGGAAATTAGAATGACAGAAATAGAAAGAGTATTGGAAGAAGGGAAAGAAATAGAATTGGAATTGAACGAGTTCTGAATTGAAATGTTTTTGCTTTATAAAAAAGAAATTAAATCTTCATTATTAAACATATGAATAAGAAAAAAGTAAACCTTCGAGATATTGATACCGAAAAACATTCGGGCGAACATAGCCACGATGATAGTCATAACCATAGTATTCCAGAGGAAGTTTCCAAGTTTAAAACCTACACGCCTGCCATTTTTAGCTTTATAACGCTCATTGTTGGAATTGCCCTTGATTACTTCGACGTCCCATTTTTTAAAGATTGGGTACGTATCGTATGGTATGTAGTGGCGTATCTTCCCGTAGGTTTTCCCGTAATAAAGGAAGGTTGGGAAAGCATCAAAAATGGTGATTTCTTTACAGAATTCCTATTGATGTCCATCGCCACCATTGGTGCGTTTGCCATCGGACAATATCCCGAAGGAGTAGCCGTAATGTTGTTCTACGCCGTTGGTGAACTGTTCCAGAATGCCGCGGTCAATCGAGCCAAAAGCAACATAAAAGCCTTGCTAGATGTAAGACCGAATGAAGCCTTGGTCTATCGCGACGACGATTATATTTCGGTAAATCCGGAAACGGTGGAAATTGGAGAAAAAGTCCAAGTTAGAGTTGGCGAAAAAATTCCGTTAGATGGCATTTTATTATCTGAAAAAGGCTCCTTTAATACAGCGGCCTTGACAGGTGAAAGCAAACCCGATACCATTGCAAAGGGCGAAAAAGTCTTTGCAGGAAGCATTAATCTGGATGGTGTCGTTGAAATAGAAACCACCAAAGAATTCAAGGATAGTTCCATAGCCAGAATTCTCGATATGGTGCAAAACGCCACAGCACGAAAGTCAAAAACGGAACTTTTTATTCGAAAATTCGCAAGAATCTATACACCAATCGTCGTGTTCTTGGCCATTGGGTTAACGTTTTTACCTTATTTCTTTGTAGATAACTATGAGTTTCAGAATTGGTTATACAGAGCCCTTATTTTCTTGGTTATTTCCTGTCCTTGTGCCTTGGTAATCTCCATTCCATTAGGATATTTCGGTGGATTGGGAGCAGCTTCAAAAAATGGAATTCTTTTTAAAGGTGCTTCATTTTTGGATGAAATGACCAAAGTTACGACGGTAGTGATGGATAAAACCGGAACTGTTACCAAAGGTGTTTTCAAAATAAAAGAAGTAAACGCGATAGAGTGGGATGAAAAAGAATTTATGAAATACCTAATGGCGATGGAAGTACAATCCACCCATCCCATTGCCAAGGCGATTATGGAATATAAGGGCGAAGGCGAGGATTTTAAAGCCACTAATGTTTCTGAAGTAGCAGGGAAAGGATTGAAAGGAACGGTCAATAGTAAAAACGTTTTGGTCGGAAATAAAACGTTGATGACTTCCAATAACATTGTAGTCCCTCCCGAAACCGACAGCATTGTGGAATCCATCGTAATGGTTGCCATTGAAGGCAAATTCACTGGTTATGTAATCATTGCAGACGAATTGAAGGATGATGCCCTCGAAGCGATTAAACAAATTCGGGATTCAGGTATTTCAAAAATCATAATGCTTTCTGGCGACAAGGATTCCATTACCCAACAAGTGGCAAAAGAAATGGGTATCGATTGGGCGAAAGGTGGTTTGTTACCTGAAGATAAATTAGCCGAAGTTGAAAAACTGATGTCTGAAAATGATAACAAAGTAGCTTTTATCGGCGATGGTATTAACGACGCACCAGTCTTGGCAGTAAGTGATGTAGGTATTGCAATGGGTGGATTGGGTAGCGATGTGGCCATTGAAACGGCCGATATAATCATACAAACCGACCAACCGAGCAAGATAGCCAAAGCCATTAAAATAGGTCGTTCAACCAGACGTATTGTATATCAAAATATTGCACTTGCTTTTGGTGTAAAAGCAGTAGTTTTGGTGTTGGGCGCAGGTGGTCTGGCCACCATGTGGGAAGCAGTATTTGCAGATGTTGGAGTGGCTTTTTTGGCTATTTTGAATGCTGTGAGATTGCAGAAGATGAAGTGGGATTAAATTCATATTATGTCTTTATTTTGTAACATAAATTTCCTAAACGCCATTTAACGAGGGAATACATAATTATGCATATGGAACTTTAGTTGTAGTATTTTTATTTCTTCTGATGCTACATTATTTACCTAGATTTACAAACTTAATTTTGTTTGTTTACGTACATAAAATCAACAAACCAAAAATTATGCGCTTCATAAAAACTGCAAGCTTTTTAATTACGACGCTTTTATTCATTCAATGTAAAAAAGAGGAAAAAGCATTCGTTACCCAGTCATTTGTTGATAGTTTAAAAACTAATTATAGGATGCCAAAAGTCATTACTGACAATGAGAAGGATATGCAATTTTGGAAAAGTAGAATCAAAGGTGACGCCTCCGATCTTGTGAATCAAACAAAATATGCCTCAACCTTAGTGTCTCATTTTGGTTTATTGGGCGACATAAAAGATCTAAAAATTGCTGACAGCAATTTAGTGGATCTACAAAATAAATTTAATGGTAAAGAAGCCGGAATATATTTGGCCTTAGTTCATAATTCAATTTTACAACATAAATTTGATAAAGCTGGAGATTACCTTCAAAAAGCGAAAGAAATTGGCATTAAAAATTCGGTGGATTATCCCATAACTTTTGATGTTGATTTTGAAAATGGCAACATTGAAAATGCTGCCAAGAACCTTGAGAAGATGAAAGATGAAAAGGATTATGGCTATCAATTTAGAAAATCAAAAATGTCACATTATAATGGAGAATTGGACTCGTCCATTGTTTTTATGGAAAAGGCAGCCAACTTGGCACAAGGCAACGACTATCTAAAATCCGTAGCTTTATCAAACGTTGGGGATTTATACTTACATGCTGGCGAATTTGAAAAAG
>JBDSFP010000198.1:0-7001 GCA_039919415.1 Aquaticitalea sp.
GTTACTATCACTGTTTTATTGATTTGGTTATATACCTTTAAATCTGGGATCAAGACCATAGTTTGGACCGATACATTCCAAACCTTGTTTATGTTGATTGCCGTTGGTGTCACCATTTATTTTGTAAGTAATGACTTGGGTATTGAAGGCCGAAATATTGTTGGATATGTTTTGGACAATGACCTATCAAAAACCTTCTTTTTTGACGATTTTAAATCAGGAAATTATTTCTGGAAACAATTTATTTCTGGAGCATTCATTGCCATCGTAATGACGGGACTGGATCAAGATAATATGCAGAAAAATTTGACTTGTCGAAGTCTTAGAGATGCACAAAAGAATATGTTTTGGTTTACAATTGTTTTGACCATCGTGAATTTTGTGTTCTTGAGTTTGGGATTGCTATTGACCGTTTATGCACAACAAAATGGTATTGACGCACACAAGGATGATTTATTCCCATTATTGGCGAAGAATTATCTTGGTTCTGGGGTGTTTGTATTTTTCCTGATCGGATTGATAGCTGCCGCCTATAGCAGTGCCGACAGCGCTTTGACCGCTTTGACCACCTCTTTCAGCATTGATATTTTGGATATAGAAAAGAAACCCAAAGACAAACAGATAAAAATTAGAAATCAGATTCATATCCTGGTTTCCATTGTTCTGATTTTTGTAATTGTGTCCTTCAAATATTTGGTCAAAGATGAAAGTGTGATTGCCAAACTCTTTGTATTTGCAGGTTACACGTATGGACCTCTATTGGGATTGTACGCTTTCGGATTGTTTACCAAATTGAATATAAAAGATGTTTTGGTTCCCATAGTTGCGATTTTATCACCAATTCTTTCTTATATCATTAGTTTGAATAGCCTAAAATGGTTGGGATTTGAATTTGGGTTCTTTATTTTAATATTGAATGGGTTGCTGACCTTTCTTGGTTTACTCATTATCTCTCGCAAAGTCGCAAGGACGCAAGGCATTGCCTAATATTGATTGATGCTCAACAAAACCAATGTACAGGCTTGTTCAAATGCGATGTCATGTTCTCCTAATAGTTTATAAAATTCAGGGTTTTCTGTACCTGGATTGAAAATGATCCGCTTTGGGTTTAAAGACATGAGAAAATCATAATACGCAATCTGTCTTTGCGGATTCATGTATAATGTTATTGTGTCAATCTTATCATACTTCATTAATTCCATATCAATTTCCACTCCTGCCACATTGCCTTGTCTTAAACCAAACGCCACCACTTCATGCCCGTGATTTATCAATCGATTGATGGCTATAAAGGAATAACGGCTTGGATTGGTCGAGGCTCCAAAAACCAAGGTCTTTTTTTTCATAGTTTGTATTTGTTAAAAAGTTGTTAAGGTGTGTTAAAATGAGTAACACAATTCAAATTTAGGCGTCTATCGAATAACAACCTAATCAGTTGTAAATAATATTAATCAATAACCAAGTTAACGACTTGGAGCAAATCAATCAATCAAAAAATGAAACATCTTATCTTTTTGTGTGCCTTTATGTTTTCTGCCATCATAACCGCACAACCATCGGCAAAAGCAGATTTTCATGACGGTACCATTTCGGGTCGTATCATGGATTCTTCGCTCAATCAACCACTACCTTATGTAAATGTCATTGTAAAAACTCCTTTGGACGAAACCATCACGGGAGGAATCACCAAAGATGATGGAACATTTGAAATAAAAAAAATTCCGGAAGGTAAAGTCATCCTCACCATTCAATATATTGGATTTAAAACCATTTCCAAAACCATAGAAATCGGTAACAAAAATTTCAATATAGATTTGGGAGATGTGAAGCTCGAAGAAGAAGTTGCCAGCCTTGACGAAGTTACGGTTGTCGCTGAAGTGACCACCATTCAACAGAAAGTGGACAGAAAAGTCATCAATGTCGGCAAGGATTTGACTACGACAGGCCCAACAGCTTCTGACATTATGAACAATATTCCCTCGGTGAATGTGGATCAACAGACAGGAAACATCAGTTTGCGTGGCAACGAGAATGTTCGTGTCATGGTGGACGGAAAATTATCCAATGTTCCGGTTGCGCAATTGCTCAAACAAATTCCTTCCACCTCCATCAAACAAATTGAATTGATTACCAATCCTTCAGCAAAGTACAATCCTGAAGGAATGAGTGGTATCATAAATATCATCCTTCATAAAAATACAAATATTGGTTTCAATGGGAATATCAGTTTAGGATTGACTAAAGAGATTTATGCGAAATTCAACAGTTCTATCGACATGAATTATCGAAATGGTAAATTCAATCTATACGGCAATTATGGCAATAATATTGGTAAATCCAAAAATTATGGTGTCATCGAACGATTGGATGATAATTCGGTGCAAAATTTCAACTTTTTCAACAATAATAAATCACACTTATATAAAGTTGGATTGGATTTTTATATGAATGATAACAATACGGTTTCATTCTTTACCAATCAAAATTTATATGATGGTAAAGGATCCGGTTCAACGGGTGTACAATATGTCAACCAACCTTTGCGAGTTCAGCTTTTTGACAATGCCAGCGATAATGTTTCCTCCCAATATAACGGAGCTTTTAACCACAAATTCAAAAAAGAAGGAGAAAAATTTACAGTTGAAGCAGACTATAATTTGTTTGGGCAAGATGAATCATCAAACTTCATTTTTCAAAATTTTTCATTCCCGCCAAATTATAAAGACTTTGTAAATACTGATAGAGACCAAACAACTATTAATATTGATTATGAAAACCCACTGTCTGATAAAGCCAAATTGGAAGTTGGTGGAGAAGTTCGATTGTTTGATACAAAAATCGATTACAACTCCACAGGATTGTCTGTCAACGAAAATCAGGATAACATTCCGAACAATGGGGATGAATACATTCCAACACCACAAACCGATTTTGATTACAAACGTGATATTTATTCGCTCTATGCCACTTATGGCAAAACATTTGAAAAATGGAGCTATCAAGCTGGTTTGAGAGCCGAAAGTGTCCAGGAGGATGCCAATGCCTTGAAAAATTTGGAAAATTCAACAGAGAACAAACCATTCAAAAATGACTATTTTCAAGTGTATCCCTCCACTTTTTTAACCTATACACCTAGTGAAAAGAACTCTTATCAAATGAGCTACAGTCGTCGTGTGGACCGACCAGTATTGGATCAAGTAAACCCAATTAGGGAATGGAGCACACCTCTGATTTCGTCATTTGGAAATACTGAACTGCAACCACAGTTCACAAACTCCATTGAATTAAATTATACCAGAAAATTGGAAGCTGGTTCCATAACTGGAGGAGTTTTTTATCGTTTGGTGGAAGACGAAATCAATCGAGCAGTATTTATAGATAGGTTGGATGTGAATAAAAACATTTTGACCTATGATAATTTTGACAATACTACAGCTTTTGGAGTAGAATTGAGTGGTAATTTAAAACCAACCAAGTGGTGGAATTTTAATTTGAGCTTTGACCTCTATTCAAGAAAACAAAAAGGAATTGCCGAAATCCTTACAGCTCCTACTGATGTCGCAACAGCTGATGATATTGAAAGACAAACCATTGAGGTGAACAACGTTGTTTACAATTTTAGAATGTTCAACAATTTCAGTGTCACCAAGAAGCTAAATCTTTCTGTATTCACCATGTATAGAGGTGAAGAAAAAGGATTGCAGTTCACTAGAAAGCCAATGTTTATGGTCAATACAGGTTTACGCTATTCATTTATGGAAGACGAAAGAGCCACCTTTAGCTTTAACTATAGCGACATTTTCAACACGATGAAATTTGAATTTGAAGGAGAAAGACCTACGCCTCAAAAAGGACAATTCAACTGGGAAAGCAACACTTGGAACATTGGTTTCTCCTACCGTTTTGGTGGCAACAAATACAAAGCTTTACAGAGAAAAAATAGAGATGACAATGAAAAATCCGGAAGTAGTGGATTTATATAAAATAAAACATTTAATAGCCTACGTAATAGTTGATGGTTAGTGTTAATGCTAGGTTATTAAATAAGAAAGCCCGGAATTTTGAAATTCCGGGCTTTTATTTTAAATAAAAAACATAATAATTTGACAAAAAGTGTAATAAATTCCGTTTTTAATCGTCTCTTAATAAACACTCCTAACGGATTTTAAATTAATTTGAATTAGCCTTCTGTTAGTATCTAAAATTCCAAATAATTAAGTGTTTTCTTATAAATCAAACCCGAAAATGTATGAAATTTCGGGTTTTTGTTATAAAATTGTTAAACTTTGATTATCAGTATAATACAAATCAATATTTAACAACTAAATTTGCATTCAATTTATATATTTCCCCTTCTAATTTGATATAAATTGATTAGTAGCAAGATGAAAACCCGGAGTTTAGGCTTCGGGTTTTATGTTCACAATGTTAATTGATAGTTAAATATCATTTAACAGATAATAAGTTGATAGAATAAGTGGTTATAATGAAGTGATTAGTTTTAATAGTTAATTAGTTTAAGTGTTAGTTAAGTTGATTAATAGTAGGAAAATCCGAGGCATTTGATGTTTCGGATTTTTTTTATTCCTGCATGTCACATTGAGCTTGTCGAAATGAAAACATGAACCTTTCCGCTACCCTACCACCTTATTATCACACTTCCCCAAGTAAAACCACTTCCAAAAGCAGCCAATACCACAATATCGCCTTCCTTGATTTTGTCTTCCTCCCAAGCTTCTGTCAATGCAATTGGGATGGAAGCAGCGGTTGTGTTTCCGTATTTTTGGATATTGTTGAACACTTGGTCATCACTTAATTCAAACTTCCTTTGGATGAATTGCGCAATCCTTAAATTGGCCTGATGCGGAATCAGCATATCAATATCCTCTTTCTTTAAATTATTTTTCATTAGACCTTCCATAATCACTTCGCTAAAACGTACGACTGCATTTTTAAATACAAATTGTCCGTTCATATAAGGGAAATAACTCAAATCTTCAGGATTGTCTTCTTCTATAATATCTGTCACCCAACGCGTACCCATTCCCGGCGCTTCAGTGATTAATTCTGCAGCATGCTTCCCTTCCGAATGTAAGTGCGTAGATAATATTCCTTTTGTGTTGTCTTCTTCCCTTGACAAAACAGCTGCTCCTGCGCCATCTCCAAAAATTACTGAAATATCACGTCCTCTTGTAGTTTTATCGATGCCATGCGATTGCAATTCAGAACCAATGACCAACACGTTTTTGTACATCCCAGTTTTGATAAATTGATCAGCGACGGAAATTCCATACACAAATCCCGAACACTGATTTCTCACGTCAAGTGCTCCAATGGTTTTGATATCCAAAGCTTCCTGAATCTGAACACCTGGTCCGGGAAAATAATAATCGGGACTTAACGTGGCGAACACAATAAAATCAATATCATCCTTGCCTAAACCAGAACGCTCAATGGCAATTTTTGCAGCCTCCAAACCCATGGTAAAAGTCGTTTCCTTATCTTCTGGTTTTGCCCAACGCCGTTCAACAATGCCAGTACGCTCCTGGATCCATTCATCATTGGTGTCCATCAACTTGGACAAATCATCATTGGTAACTATATTTTTTGGAACATAATGTCCGAGTCCTATTATTTTTGAATTGTACATTTCTATATTTTAAGCAAAGCAAAGTACAAAATTATAAATTGAAATTCCAACAACTGAAATTTCAAATTCCAAATTCCAAAAATTATATATGGAGTTTGGAATTTGGTTTTTGAATTTTGAAAATTGCCTTTGGCTGTGTCAGTTTGTCACGTTTTGACTCTTGGTACTTTTTTTGACTTGTTAAGAAGAGAAATTAAGTTAAACAATTAACAAATTTCTGCTGAAGTTTATCTTGAGCGAAGACGAAAGGCAGGAATGAAAACAAATAAATTATGACAAAAGGAAATATCAATGTTTCTGTTGAAAACATTTTCCCTCTAATTAAAAAGTTCCTCTACAGCGACCACGAAATATTTTTACGTGAGCTGATCAGTAATGCCACAGATGCCACTTTAAAATTAAAACACTTGACGAGTATCGGCGAGGCTAAAGTGGAATATGGCAATCCTAAAATTGAAGTGAAAATCGATAAAAAAGGAAAAAAACTTCACATCATCGATCAAGGGATTGGAATGACTGCGGAAGAAGTTGAAAAATTCATCAACCAAATCGCATTTTCCGGGGCTGAAGAATTTTTGGATAAATACAAAGATGCTGGAAAAGACGCGGGCATTATTGGCCATTTTGGACTTGGATTCTATTCAGCATTTATGGTGGCGGAAAAAGTGGAAATCATCTCTAAATCTTATAAAGAAGATACTGAAGGCGTACATTGGACTTGTGACGGTTCTCCAGAATTCATATTGGAGCCATCTGACAAAACAGAAAGAGGTACAGAAATCATCCTTCATATTGCGAAGGATTCCACCGAGTTTTTGGAAGAGTCCAAAATACGTGGCTTGTTGATGAAATACAACAAGTTCATGCCTATACCAATTAAGTTCGGAACTAAAGAAGTGAATGTTGCACTACCTGAAGATGCACCTAAGGATGCAAAGCCAGAAAAGAAAACGATTGACAACATTATCAACAATCCAAATCCGGCGTGGACAAAATTGCCAGCAGATTTAAAGGATGAAGATTATAAATCATTTTATCGCGAATTGTATCCAATGCAGTTTGAAGAACCTTTATTTCACATCCATTTGAATGTGGATTATCCGTTCCATTTGACAGGAATTCTGTATTTCCCTAAAATGACAAATGACCTCAATATTCAAAAAGATAAAATCCAGTTGTACCAAAATCAAGTATTCGTTACGGACAATGTAGAAGGCATCGTTCCGGAATTCTTGACGATGTTGCGTGGTGTTATTGATTCGCCGGACATTCCTTTGAATGTGTCGCGTAGTTATTTGCAGGCTGATGGCGCCGTGAAAAAGATTTCAACTTACATCACTAAAAAAGTTGC
>JBDSFP010000225.1:0-5052 GCA_039919415.1 Aquaticitalea sp.
ACTACTAATAACCAGCATCCTTTTTGGCCAACAGCAACAAGAGTATATTAATTACCAAGGGGTCGCAAGGGACGCCAGTAACGAGGTAATTACTTCCCAATCCATAAACATCGGAATTTCATTGCGCTTTGGTTCGCCAACAGCAGCCATCGTATATTCCGAAACACAAGTTGTTACAACCGACGCAAACGGAATTTTCAGCCTACAAATAGGTACAGGTATTGTAACCAACGGAGTTTATAACAGTCTTGAATGGGGAATTCTGGCTCCTTATGCCACTATAACACTTAACACAATCGAGGTTGGGACAGTACAACTGCAATCCGTGCCTTATGCCAATGCCAGTGGTAAGGCAACAAAAATGGAGCTTAACGATCTGACCAATGTAGGGGGAAATCCTACCAACGGACAGGTTTTGAAATGGAATGGCACTTTTTGGAACCCCGGAAACGATGATTCGGGAACTGGAGGAACTACGTACACTGCCGGAAGCGGTATCAATATCGATGGCAGCAATGTGATCAGCAATACAGGCGATTATGATGCCAATCCATCCAATGAACTCCAAAATCTTACCCTTTCTGGCACAACCATAGGCATTACTAATGGAACTGGAGTTGATATAGCAGCGATCATACCCGCAGGTGGCACGGATGACCAAAATTTGATACTTACAGGAGATGTGCTTACGATTGAAGGTGGCACAGGTTCTGTAGATTTAAGCGCATATGGTAACGATGCCGATGCAGACCCGACCAACGAGCTGCAAACCTTGGGTTTTAATTCAACGACAAACGAACTAAGCTTGAGCGGCGGAAACTCGGTAACCATACCAACAGGTGGCACGGACGCGGATGCTGACCCGACCAACGAGCTCCAGACCATTTCAAAATCAGGCAGTATAGTGACCTTATCCGATGGTGGTGGCAATTTTACCGATGCGGTCAATGATGCCGATGCAGACCCCACAAACGAGATAGACGTGACTGGACAAAGTGGTTTGCTGATAGGTGATGGCGCAGTTGTAACAGGATTGGTGGGAACTGCTGATGGCCAAGTACCCAAATGGAACGGAACTGCTTGGGTACCTGGCACCGATGACACAGGAAGTGGTGGTAGCTCACTTTGGACTGAAAATGCGGATGGTATTTTTTATAATGATGGCAAAGTGAGTATTGGAGGCAATAGTGCCTCGGAAATCAAATTTGACGTTACTCATAACAATGATATTACAACTAATAAAATCGGTGAATCTTCAGTGGTTTTAAATGGAAGTGGTAGAAAAACAGGTTTTCGCGCATTCGTAGAACAAAATGGCGCATCGGCTGATTCGTATGGTTTTTATTCGGCAATGTCGGGCACCAATCCTGGTTTCGGCATCTACACCATAGGCGAAAAAATGAATTATTTTTCTGGTAACGTAGGTATTGGTACCATAGATTCAAGTAACGGAAAACTTTCAGTTATGAATCTAGCTAATAGTATCAATAATGTAAATATCTATAGTGAAGTGTCAGGAACAGGAAATGGGGACAAAACTGGTTATTACTCAAAGATCATAAATGGTAATGGTATAAAGCTGGGTTTTGAATCAAATATCGTAAACAATAGTGATTTATATTCAATTGGGTACCGTTCCAATTCGTCGGGAACAGGCACGGGATATAATTTTGGAATCTATACAACAGGAGAGGATGCAAATTATTTTTCAGGAAAAGTTGGTATTGGTAGAAATAATCCCAGTACCCAGCTTGATATTACTGGTGGACAATGGGATCTAAACAATACCGAAGGGGATTTGAGGATAGGCAATAACTCATATCGTTTAAAAATGGGAATGTCTTTAGCAGGCGGAGGTGCAGGTAGAGCACATATTAAGGCCCAAGGCGGTATCAATGAAATATCCATCGGCACAGGAAGTACAGAAGTACTCAAAATAAAAGAGGATGCAATAGTGGTTGACGGTGAGGTAAACCGACCTTCGACGGGGAGTTCTAATTTATTGCCCATAGCTTATGGAACAGTAAATTCAGCTGGTGTAATATTGAATGGTACAAAATTTAATAATATTTACAACTTTACAGTTGAAAAGGGCTCAGAACCTGGCTTCTACTATATTCGAATGAGTGGTGTCACATGGAGCCACAGTACATATTCAATAATGGCAACACCTATTTGTGCAGGTTGCACCATTGGGTATAGTATTAATGAGTCTGTCGATATATTATATATTTATATTGTGGATAGAAACAACTTCAATGCTGACTTTGGCTTCACTTTCTTTGTATATAAACATTAATTCAAATATGGGATAAAGAGTATTTGTTAAAATAAAACATTTATTCATTGGATTACAAAAAACTGAAGGGTTTAAAAACCTGTCAGTTTTTTTATTTATTAAGTAGCTTCCTTATACTTAGAATTCAGTACCTACTGAAGCTCATTATATGTATATTTTTCATCAACCTGCTGTTTCAAATCGGAAAGAGTTTCAAATGTAAGCTTGGGAATGAGTTCAAGTAGTTCTTTATAATGTGATACCAGGATTAAATCAGTCACTTTTTCTTCTCCTGTTGGCACATATCTCAACAAGCGTCCAAAAACAGTGTTTGAGGTAAATTTTCGTTCTTTTGGAATCTGCAATATTGACTTTCCAGCTTTGAATAATTCCAAAGTCATTTATCGGTTATCCTTTTTAACCTTTTTCTCCGTTTTGGGTTTGTCTTCAAATGAAATAGAGTCTTCGGTTTCAATATCATTTTCTTCACAATAAGCTCTAATCACTTCCAAAATTTGGCTTCCATATTTTTCGACACGCACTTTTCCGAAACCATTGATGTCCAAAAGTTGTTTTTTAGTGACAGGAAGCACCTCGCAAATCTCATATAATGCCTTTTGGGTGAATATTTGATAATGGATAAGATCGTTTTTATGTGCAATTTCGTTACGCAGTTCACGCAACTGCTCAAACAACTCAATGTTAACAGTTCCATCAATAACCGATTTTCTTGCCTTTTTTGGCTTATCTTTTTTTAAGAACACCGATTTGGCTCTTAATTCTAAAAATGTTTGTGTAGAAAATCCTTGTGTGAATCCATTGAAATAAGAGATTTTGATTGCTAGCAATTCTTCTATGAGGTCAAGATTTTTAACCAAATCATTCTCTATCGCCTTATTGTCTGTGGAATAATTCAAATCTTTCAAAGCCTCAACAATGGATTTTTCTGTTTCAGTTTTGAAATAAGAATTAGCCTTTTTAAAGCGCTCTTGAATTGTTGCATTAGTTTCTGGCAAAGCTTTGCTTTCAGAAATTTGAGCTAATTGACCTTTAAATCCTGTACTGATTTTTAGAAAATTTGTAATGCCTTCCTTCATTTTAATTAAAGGAGCATCAACATTTCCTTGGATACTTCCTCTATTTTTATAATAAATGTCCAATAAGCGATTAATGGGATACAGGATTTCATAAAAATCGAAAATCTCATTGATGGAATCGAGTTGAAACGTTTTTTGTGCCAATTGTAGTACATCTTCGTTAGGTTGTTGTCTTTCAGTCTTCTTTGTAAAAGAAATTACTTGTTGGTCATTAATAATTTGATTGGAATCTATTTTATTTTTCAAAACTAAACCTTCCAACGTCTTGCATCTACTCAAGGCCACATAAGTTTGTCCATGTGCAAAGGCACCTTGGGCATCGATGATTGCCTTCTCAAAAGTTAAGCCCTGACTTTTATGAATGGTAATAGCCCAAGCCAAGCGCAATGGCATCTGTGTAAATGAGCCTATCTTATCTTCAGTGATGGCTTTTGTTTCTGGATTGACGTTGTAATTTATATTTTCCCAGACTTCTGGTGTGGTGACAATATTAAAATCGTCATCAGGACAATTAATGACTACTTCATCCTTATCCAACAGAATGACTTTTCCAATTTTCCAATTGAAGTACCGTTTTTCTGGTGAACTGTCATTTTTTATGAACATCACTTGAGCACCAACCTTTAATTTGAGTTCCTCTTGATTTGGAAAGGCATATTCAGGAAATTTGCCTTCCAGTTTAGCCAAATAAGAATACGCTTCGGATGTCAATGCATTCAATTCAGCACTATTCACTTGATCTGCCCTATTATTGTGAGTAGTTAAAGCTATATATCCTTCTTTTGGGTCAGGTTTAAAATCTTTGATGTAACGTCTGTTCAACGCAACTGCAGAAGTTTGTGACAATGTATTGTTCCTGATTTCATTGAGAATTTCTATAAACTTCGGATTTTCTTGTCTGTAGATATGATTTAACTCAATGGTGATTGCCTTACATTCTTGATAGACGTTGCTACTGAAAAAATATCCCGTCTTATAAAATGGTTTTAGCAGTTGCCATTCATTCTCCTTGATAACTGGCGACAACTGTTGCAAATCACCAATCATCAAGACCTGGACGCCTCCAAAAACCTTATTTCGATTTCTAAAACGTCTTAAAGTTTTATCGATACCATCCAATAAATCCGCACGAACCATACTTATCTCGTCAATGACCAATAAATCCATTGATTTTATGATATTGATTTTTGTCTTACCAAATTTTCTACTGAATGCAGGTGAATTGTTAAAGTCAGCATCTGGCAAAATCGGCCCAAAAGGCATTTGAAAAAAAGAATGGATGGTAACACCTTTAGCATTGATAGCAGCCACGCCTGTTGGTGCGACAACAACCAATCGTTTTAAAGAATCTCTTTTAAGATTATGCAAAAAAGTAGTCTTGCCTGTACCCGCTTTTCCTGTTAAAAAAATGCATTGATTGGTATTGTTTACGAACTCCCAAGCTAAATCCAATTCTTTATTGCTCTTCATCTGAAATGGTTCTGTAAATTGAAGTTGAATTTACATAAATTCAATAAGATATAAAACATGTAATAAGCAAAATACATTGGACTTTTAATGAATGATAAAAGTATAAAAAAAAGTCCCCAACAAACGAATGTTGGGGACCCTGAAAAAGGCGACGACCTACTCTCCCACATAACTGCAGTACCATCGGCGCAAACGGGCTTAACTTCT
>JBDSFP010000248.1:0-4450 GCA_039919415.1 Aquaticitalea sp.
TCTGCATTGCGCTGCATTTTTTCAAGATAATGATCGAAGGCTGATTTATAAACTTTTCCAGCCAATTCCTTATCGGACATTTTGTTGAATTCCTGATCGGTAACTGGTGAACTCATGGAGAAATAACGAATCAATTCAAATTCGAAATTCTTGAAATCGTTGCTTGCTTTATTGGTTTCGGAAAGGACTTCCGACGTATCGTAAATCATGTTTGCCAAATCCACACGCAAACGTTCACCATGCAAAGCGTGACGGCGACGTTTGTAAACCACTTCACGTTGCGCGTTCATCACATCGTCATATTCCAAAAGACGTTTTCGAACACCAAAATTGTTTTCCTCCACTTTTTTCTGCGCACGCTCTATGGATTTTGAAATCATGGAGTGTTGGATGACTTCGCCTTCCTTCAAGCCCATGCGGTCCATCATCTTGGCAATCCGTTCACTACCAAAAAGACGCATCAAGTTGTCTTCCAAGGAAACATAAAACTGTGAACTTCCTGGATCTCCCTGACGTCCTGCACGACCTCTCAACTGTCGGTCAACACGACGAGAATCATGACGCTCGGTACCTACAATCGCTAGTCCGCCCACTGTTTTGACGATTTCTGCCAACTTGATGTCGGTACCACGACCAGCCATATTGGTGGCGATGGTCACTTGACCTGGTTGGCCTGCTTCAGCTACGATATCGGCTTCTTTTTTGTGCAATTTCGCGTTTAAAACGTTGTGAGGCACTTTTCGCAAATTCAACATTTTACCGAGCAACTCACTGATTTCCACAGACGTTGTCCCAATCAAGATAGGACGACCTTCTTGTGATAATTTGGTCACTTCATCGATTACAGCGTTGTATTTTTCTCGTTTGGTCTTGTAAACTAAATCTTGTTGATCATCACGGACTATTGATCTGTTGGTCGGGATTTCGACCACATCCAATTTGTAGATTTCCCAGAATTCTCCAGCTTCTGTCACAGCAGTACCTGTCATTCCAGAAAGCTTGCGGTACATCCTAAAGTAATTTTGAAGGGTAACGGTGGCAAAAGTTTGTGTGACGGCTTCGATTTTTACATTTTCTTTGGCTTCAATTGCTTGGTGCAATCCATCGCTATAACGTCGACCATCCATGATACGACCTGTCTGTTCATCGACAATCAACACTTTGTTGTCAATCACCACATACTGAATGTCTTTTTCAAATAAAGCATAGGCTTTCAGCAATTGGCTCAGTGTATGGATACGTTCGGATTTGATGCCGAAATCACGGAACAATTCTTCTTTGGCTTCGGCTTCTTTTTCTTTTGGAAGATTTTGAACTTCGATTTTGGCGATTTCAGTTCCTATTTCGGGCATCACAAAGAAATTCGGATCATCTTTCCCTGAAAGGAATTCCACGCCTTTATCAGACAATTCCACTTGATTATTTTTTTCGTCGATTACATAGTACAAGTCCGCATCTACCTTTGGCATCTCACGATTGTTATCGGACATGTAATGATTTTCGGTTTTTTGAAGCAGCATTTTTACACCTTCTTCACTCAAATATTTGATGAGGGCTTTATTTTTAGGTATTCCACGATAGACTCTCAATAACTTGAAGCCACCTTCTTTGGTATCACCTTCTGCAATCAATTTTTTAGCTTCCGCCAACACGCCTATTAAAAACTTACGTTGTACTTCTACAATCGAATCCACTTTTGGTTTCAATTCTACAAACTCGTGTCGTTCACCTTGAGGGACAGGACCAGAAATAATCAACGGCGTACGTGCATCATCGACCAAAACGGAATCCACCTCATCCACAATCGCATAATGATGTGGACGTTGCACTAAATCGTCAGGAGAATGTGCCATGTTATCGCGCAAATAATCAAAACCAAATTCGTTATTGGTTCCGTAAGTAATGTCTGCCAAATAGGCTTTTTTACGTGCTGCAGAATTCGGTTGGTGATAATCGATACAATCGACACTCATTCCATGAAATTCAAACAAAGGTGCCATCCAAGCGCTATCACGTTTGGCAAGGTAATCGTTCACCGTAACCAAATGCACACCATTTCCAGCAAGTGCGTTGAGGTACATAGGAAGCGATGCGACTAGCGTTTTACCTTCACCAGTCTGCATCTCGGCAATTTTACCTTGATGCAAGGCCACACCACCAATCAATTGCACATCATAGTGAACCATGTCCCAGGTGATGGCTTTTCCAGCCGCATCCCATGAGTTTGCCCAAACGGCTTGGTCATCTTCAAAAGTGACATAATCTTTAGTTCCCGAGATTTCTCGATCAAAGGCATTTGCAGTGACCTTAATACTTGTATTGTTGACAAAACGTTTTGCAGTTTCCTTAATTACCGCAAAGGCTTCGGGAAGAATCTCATTGAGTGTATCTTCAGTGATGGAATAAATATCGTCTTTGATTCGGTCGATTTCCTGATAGGTATCCTCACGTGCATCGATATCTTCGGTTTCTTCAGCTTCTAGTTGAAGTTTATCAATAGAATCATTAAATGGCTTCCGTGCCTCGGCAATCTTGGATTTGAAAAAATCGGTCTTGGCACGAAGTTGATCGTTCGACAAAGCTTCCAATGCTGTTTCGAAGGTTTTGATTTTATTGACAAGCGGCGAGATGGCTTTGACATCCTGTTTGGATTTGTCACCAACAAAGACCTTTAATACGGAATCTAAAATACTCATGAGGTTGTTATGTTTAAAGTTGTAAATTCGACCTCTGGACCAAGCTCAATGCAGGAAGGTTCAGTGCACAGATAAAATATGATGTTTGTATTATTTGTAGCTTTTTTAAGGCTTACAAAGATACGGTTTGTATAATGCTTTTTAAAAAATAGCGCACAAAAAAAGTCCCATAACGAGACTTTTTAACTATTCTTTTTGATTTTATTTAATATTCGTCCTCGTTCCAGAGGTAATCTTCGTCTGTTGGATAATCTGACCAGATTTCTTCAATCGAATCGTAAGAATCACCTTCGTCTTCAATAGCCTGTAAATTTTCAACTACTTCCAAGGGTGCTCCAGTACGGATGGCGTAGTCGATTAATTCGTCTTTGGTGGCTGGCCAAGGTGCATCGCTTAAATAAGATGCCAATTCTAATGTCCAATACATTTGTTGTGTGTTTTAATTTCCTGCAAAAATAATTTTTTTGTTCAAAAAATCAAGAAAAAAATGAATTATTTCATAGTTAATTTACCATTAATAGAAAGAGCGTACATTTTTACCTTAATTTCCTGACCTCTAATAGATAATCAAAAACCCCGAAACGTCGGGAGTAATAGCCTAAATTCTTATAATTCTTTTTGAGGAATCCATTGTATTTCTTCGGCTTGCAAATCTTTAGACAACTTCCGTGCCAACACAAAAAGATAGTCGGATAATCTGTTTAGGTACATTAATGTTTCCGGTTGAATCGACTCCAATTCATTGAGTGCAGACGCCAAACGTTCAGCTCTACGGCATACACAGCGAGCTATATGACAGAATGACACGGATTGATGACCTCCAGGCAAAATGAAGTGAGTCATTTCAGGAAGGGACTCATTCATGGAGTCCATTTCATCCTCGAGACGTTTGATGTCGGCATGAGATATTTTAGGTATGTTCAAACGTGCCTTCCCGCTTTTCAAGACTGCTTTTTTTGGGTCTGTAGCGAGAATGGCTCCAACTGTAAATAGTCTATCTTGAATATGCATTATCAATTCCTTGTAATATTGGTCTATTTTTTGGTCGCGTATCAAACCGAGATGGGAGTTGAGTTCGTCAACAGTACCGTAGCTTTCTATGCGAATATGATGTTTTGGGACACGTGTACCTCCGAAGAGAGCTGTGGTGCCTTTGTCCCCCGTTTTGGTGTAGATTTTCATGATGAAGAGTTCAAGGTTTGAAGTTCAAAGTTACGGATTTTTAAATCTCGTAAAGTTGCAGAGGCGCAAAGTTTTGGAAAAAATATGTGAGTAAGTAATTTGGGCTGTGCGCAGCGAAACACTTAATAAATTCGTTTAAATAACTTGTGGTTGGTATCTGTGAACTGCGACTGAATACTGCCAACTGAAGACTAATTCCAGTTCTCATCAAAATCGAGATGGTCATAGTCATCAATGTCCAAATCGTCTTCAAATTCATTGAATTCGTCAAATTCTTCTGCAAGAAATGATTTTTCAGGTGCTTCATCCGGGATTTGTCCGTGGGCAAAAAGCAAGTTGGGATAATCAACGCTGTCGGTTTCTTCTACGATTTCAGCCAACTCCACAAAGAAGGTCCACATGTTCAAGAAGTCATATACATAGATAAGCTTGGTCTGCACTTCATGCACCACATCGTTAATATTGGTTTCTTCCATGAGTTTTACCTCGTCGTCGCCTTCACTCAAATCGAAGAGCGAAAATTCTTCGCCTTGGTTCCAATTGTCGTCACTTCTATAGAAAGATGCCATTTC
>JBDSFP010000266.1:0-10822 GCA_039919415.1 Aquaticitalea sp.
CAAAATTGCACACATCAATACCAATGAATTAATTGAAGCCATGCCAGAAATGAAAACTGCTAAAACCGAATTGGATAAATTATCCAAAACTTATGAAGCTGAAATTCAAAAAATGGCTACAGAATACCAAAACAAAATCAAGCAATATTCTGCAGAAGTTGACACAAAAACTGCTGAAGAAAATGCTAAAAGACAAGAAGAAGTTGGAACCATTGAGCAAAGCATTCGTCAGTACCAAACCCAAGCACAGGAAGACATGCAAAAAAAACAAACCGACATGATGAAACCTTTGTTTGACAAAGCCAAAACAGCAATTCAAAAAGTTGGCAAAGCACAGGGTTTCCAATATGTGTTGGATTCCACCCAAGGAAGTGGCGTATTATTGGCAGATGGTAAAGACCTGATGGCAGACGTTAAAAAAGAATTGGGTTTTTAATTTTTTTTTAGCAACAGCCATTTCAGCGAAGTCTGAAATCTCAATAAAATTTTAAACCAAAGCCGCTTTTAACAAGCGGCTTTTTATTTTTGTATCCATGAGCGCACAACCCATCGGTATTTTTGATTCAGGTATTGGAGGCACATCTATTTTTCAGGAAATACACGCCTTGTTACCTTTTGAAAACACGATGTATCTTGCAGATAGCCACAATGCACCTTATGGCAACAAACCCGAGGCCGAAATCATCAATTTGAGCATTAAAAACACAGAACTACTAATTCAAAATAATTGTAAGATCATCGTCGTGGCATGTAATACGGCTACCACCAATGCCATCAAAACCTTACGTCGCAATTTTGACATTCCATTTATCGGTATCGAACCTGCCATCAAACCAGCAGCACTTCAATCTAGAACCAGAGCCATTGGCATTTTGGCAACCAAAGGCACATTGGCCAGCGAGTTATTTCACAACACAACGCATTTATATAGCGATGGCATCAAAGTCATTGACCAGGTTGGCGAGGGAATTGTTCAATTAATTGAGGAAGGCAAAACGAATAGTGATGAAATGAGAACCTTATTGAAGCACTATCTACAACCGATGATTGAAGCAAACATTGATTATTTGGTCTTGGGATGCACGCATTATCCATATTTATTGCCTTTGTTATTGGAGATGCTTCCAAAACATGTAAAAATCATTGATTCGGGAGAAGCTGTGGCTCGACAGACCAAAGCGATTCTAGAACAACATCATCTTTTGAACAATCAAAAAATCAAACCTGAAAATCAATTTTTCACCAATGGATCCGTAGCTATTTTGAATGACATTTTAGGAAAAAAGTTTATAGCAAAGTACATGGAATTTTGATTTAAAATTGAAATGTATATCCGCTTTCTATAATAATGAATATTCTAAACTTTAATAATGCCAAATTTTTGTTTTCCCGACCCTAAAGGAAACAAAAATTTTAAATTTATTGCAAATTTTGAGAATAAGACCACCCTTTAGGGCTGGGGTACATGCATATTCGGCATTGATCTATTAAGATTAACTTTTAGGACTGTTTGCGAAAATGCATAAACTGTAATAAGTACTTTATTTATCTTCCTTAAACCAACTTGAATACTTTACATAGTTATTTGCTATTCGGTCAATTTCTCCGGAAATCAAATCCTGACTGATATCTTTCACTTTTTTTGCAGGCACACCAGCGTAAATGCTTCCAGCTTCCACCCTGGTGTTTTGGGTAACTACTGCGCCTGCCGCAATGATGCTATTGCTCTCAACTACACAATTGTCCATAACAATGCTTCCCATCCCAATCAACACATTATCATGAATGGTACAACCATGTACAATGGCATTGTGACCAATGGAAACATTATTACCGATAGTAGTTGGGGATTTTTGGTAGGTCGCGTGGATCACTGCTCCATCTTGCACGTTTACCTTGTTCCCTATTTTTATGTAATGCACATCGCCTCTAATCACGGCATTGAACCACACACTACATTCGCTTCCCATAACGACATCACCTACAATGGTGGCATTTTCGGCGATATAACAATCGTTAGGTATTTGAGGGTGTTTTCCGTTGACCGATTTTATAATTGGCATTTTGCTTGTTTCAAGTTTAAGGTTAGGGTTTCATGTTTCGAGTCAAATTCAAGTTCGACTTCAATTTCAACTATTTAAAATACGACAATAATTCTGCTTTCTTTGAAGCAGACACCATAATTTGCTTTCCATTGCTCAAAACCACGCTCCCACCTTTCCCTTTCACATATTTGACAATTTCGTTGACATTGACCAAATAGGATTTGTGAACTCTCGCAAAACTGGTATCTTTCAAGGCGTCTTCGAAATACTTTAGTGTTTTACTGACCACTTTCTTTTTATTTGTGTTGAGATAAATTTCTGTGTAATTATCGTCCGCTTTGCAATACAAAATATCTGAAGTATTGATGACTTCAAAACCATCCTGTTGCGGAATCGTTATTTTGCCATTGACAATATTTGTTTTTGGCACCAACACTTGATCTTGCAGGGCATCTTCTTTAGACTTAATTTCTGCGACATAATCAACAGCTTTGATGAGTTCGTCAATGGAAATGGGTTTCATCAAATAATAAGAAGCATGTGAGTTCAAAGCGTCAATGGCATAATGGTTATATGCGGTGACAAATACAGTTTCAAAATCGATATCGCCAACTTTGTCGAGCAAATCAAACGCATTGCCATAAGGCATCTCTACATCAAGAAATATCAAATCCAAATTGTTATTGCGAATAAGTATCAATGCTTCTTCAACGTTTGAAGCTTCTCCCAAAACCTGAACAATCGGACAGTATTTTTTGAGATAATTTCGTAAAATTTCTCTACTTGTTTCTTCGTCTTCGACGATGATGGCGTTTAGTTTCATATATTTTTGAGTTAGAAGCTCGAAGCTGGAACATTGGAGTCATCGAACTCTTACTTCAAACTTTGTGCTTTAATCTTTTTTCAAAGTCACAACCACTTTTGTACCTGCATCTTCTTCATTCTGAAAATCATCCACAAACACATCCACCTTGTCTTTATACATTTCATTGAGAATAGCAACCCTCTTTTTGATGTTGCCCATGCCTTTGGAATTCTGTTTTTTCTGATGATCGGTTTTTAAGCATTTGGAACGTTTACGACCAATACCGTTGTCGGTGATGGTGATTGTAATTTCATCTTCAGTTTTTGCAGCAATTTGAATATTCAATTGTCCTTTTTCAGATTTGTAACGCAAGCCATGCCAAACGGCATTCTCAACATAAGGTTGCAACAACATTGGTGGAATTTGAAAATTATCAATATTCACATTTTCATCGATTATGATGTCGTAGTCAAATTTATCTTTAAAACGGAAATGTTCCAAGTTAGTGTACAATTCCAACAATTCGATTTCATTTTTCAGGGGAATAAAATCCTCATCGCTATTTTCCAAAACCGAACGCATCAATTGTGAAAAATCGAACAGATATTTATTGGCGGTCCGTTCATCATTATTCGCGATAAAACTATTGACCGAATTGAGCGCGTTAAAGATAAAGTGAGGATTCATCTGGCTTCGCAAGGATTTCAACGCCAAAAGATTGTTCGCCAATTTTTGTTGCCTGATGTATTTATACATAAAATAAGCAGTGACCAAAAGAAGCAACAAACCTCCCATCAATGAATAAATGATAAGCTGTTGGCTTTTGTTGCGCTCAACGCTCAGTTGGTAGTTGCTTTGGGACAATTGTCGATCGGTTTCCAAACTGGTAATCCTATTTTGTTTGGTTGCGATATCACGACTGAAACGAGCTGCTTGTGAGATTTCCTGTTCCTTTTTTACATAAAGTTCGTCAACCACTTCGGTATATGCTTTGTACGTGGTATAGGCTTTCTCATAATTGCCAGCACCTTCATACAGATCGGAAAGCTTTTTGGTAGCATCCTTTTTGACAATCAAATCCTCTTTTTTGTCAGCTTCCTTGATGCTTTTTTCCAGGTAAGGAATGGCGTTGTTATAATCTCCTTTCAAGAAATAGGCATTCCCGATTTTATAATTTTGCTTTTGGCTAGTTAAAGGACTTTCATTGGAGATGATTGAATCTTTTTCAATGTCCCTTATTTCTTCCAGCGCTTGTTTTCTTAAATCTATTTCGTCATCGTACGCTTGATTGGTGCTTTGAAAATCGGCTACTTTGACCTTTTCCTCGACCGCACGTTTTTTATTTTCTTTGCTAGCCAATGTGAGGGAATTGTCAAAATAATTTTGGGCTTTATCTGTTTTTCCTGACGCATTGTAAGTTTGGGCGATTTTAGAGTTTAAGTCAGTGACTTTTGGAGCTATCAAATGCTTTTGGGCAACTTCCAATCCCTTTTTATAAGATTCGATAGATACATCGTATTTTTTGATGGCATTGTAAGTGTCGCCCAAACCTTCATACAAGATGGTCAATTGATAGTTTGAAAGGTTTTCCTTTTGAATCGAATTAAAAGTGTCAATACTTTCTTGATAGTTTTTATTGCTTTCGTAGGCCTTTGCCAATTTCAACCGTACATCATTCATGGCATTGTTTTGAAGACTTACCCGATAGTTGGAGACTGCCAAATCATACTGTTTCCATTGCATATATATGTCTGCCAGAAGTTCATATGCTTGAGCATTTTCAACAACGGAATGACTTTGCGACAAGGCTTCCGTAATAAATTGGATGCTTTTTTGGGCATCCTTTTTTTGATAGATTGCTGCCGAGTCAATCAAAGAATTGAAGGCTTTGACGCTCTGCCTATATTTGGGATTGGAGAGTCCTTTCTGAACAGCAGGTTTCACTTCAACCGTAATTCGTTCATCATCCTTAATCGTATAATAAACCGTTTCAAAGTCCTTGTGCCTGATGGTCAACTCATCGCCTCGCTTCGCCTTAATATTGAAGGTACCATCAGTGCTCGTCATGGTATAAGCACCACCATTGACTTCGATATTAACTTTTGAAATTGGTTTATAGGTATCACTTTCACGAACCGATCCCCTTACGATAAAAGATGGTTCCGCCGCACGCTTTTCATTCGATTGTGCAACAAGTATTTGCAGCGGAAAAAAGAGAGAAAAAATGAGACTATATTTAATTGTGAATCGCATGAATGAGTTTCAAAGAAATCAAACTTACACACTTTAATTGAGTAATTAAAATCCAAAATTCTTTAAATCATCACTTTCTACCATAAAAAAGGAGGGTTGACTCATTTGCTAAAGTCGTTTCCTCATTGAACAGCGGATTTCACTCATTATGGTTTTTTATCGAATAATGTTGGGGTTAGATTTACGGCATGAAACAAACTATCTTGAACAAATGAAAACATTTTTAAAAACAACCATATTCAGCATATGCCTCTTCAGTTTAATTTCCTGCAACGCTAATAGCCAAAAGCCCAAAGAATCGGATTTGGCCATGACTAAAATTGTGTCCCAGCCAACTAACAAGCAAGCCATCAAAGTGGCACTTTTACTCGATACCAGCAACAGTATGGATGGACTCATCGACCAGGCAAAGGCACAACTTTGGGAATTGGTCAACGAACTCTCTTATGTCAAATGTGATGATAGCAAACCTAACCTGCAAATTGCCTTGTATGAATATGGCAATGACCGATTGAACAGTGATGAAGGTTACATTCGACAAGTATTGTCATTCAGTAACGATCTTGATGAGATTTCCAAACAACTTTTTTCACTTACCACCAATGGAGGCGAAGAATATTGTGGACATGTTATCAAAACTTCCTTGAACCAATTGAATTGGGAAAGCAACGCTGATGATTTAAAGTTGATTTTCATCGCTGGAAACGAACCTTTTACACAAGGCAAAATCAGTTATACAGAAGCGACAAAACTTGCAAATACCAAAGATGTGACCATCAACACCATATTTTGTGGCGACTACGAACAAGGCATCTCGACCTCTTGGAAAGACGGTGCCGATTTGACGCATGGCACTTATATGGCCATCAACCATAACCAAGCAACCACTTATGTCGCTTCGCCATATGATGATAAAATCATGCAACTGAATCACAAACTGAACAAAACCTATATAGCTTATGGAAGTTTTGGTTCGCAAAAAATGGCTCTGCAGGCCGAACAAGACAAAAATGCCAAAGGTTATAGTGAAGCCAATGCCGTGAACCGAACAGTCAGTAAAAGTTCTCATTTGTATAAAAATGGTTCATGGGATTTGGTTGATGCTGAAGAAAAAGAAACCTTCAACTATGACGATTTAAAAGACAAAGATTTACCTAAAGAATTGCAGGGCAAAAGTAAGGAAGACATCAAAATCTACATCTCCAAAAAGCGGGAAGAACGCACTACTGTTCAAGAAGAAATCCAACAACTCAACGAACTACGGCGACTTTACATTATGAGCCAACAAAAAGAAAACAACAGCAGTCTCGAAAGTGCCATGGTCAATGCCATCAAAATCCAAGCAAAACAGAAAAACTATAAGTGGGAATAGAATTTTTTTTTAGTTGACCGCAGGACAGTTACATTCGTATTTCTCCCGTCTGCAATTAAAGTTATAGCCAAGGGTCAACTGATGAAAACCACCATTGTTGAACACCACAGAATTCGCTTGGTAAGAATAGGTATAGGCAAAAACAAATTGCTTATAATCCACCCCAAGAAATGGCGTGATATATTGGAGTTTTTGGCTGCTCACACCAGAACCATTCAGAAATTCCGCACCATCAAGACTTCTTCTATAAGACAAACCTCCCCACAGTTTTCCGAAATCCATTGACTTATAGACCTTACCATTGAGGTCGATTGACGATTCCTTCGTTCCATCCTTATAAATAAACAACAAAGATGGTTCATAACTCCAATCACTGCCCAATTTGCTGAATGTATTTCCCAATGAAAATAAAAACGTTCTCAAATTGTCAAACTTAAAAACGCCATTCGCATTGGAATTCACTCCGTCATTATTCAAAACGTTTTTAACCGTTGCATGGGCATAAAAATCAATTAAATGATATGAAAACCCAAAGTCGATATTGAAATTGGTTGAGCTCTGATCAATACCCGCAATAATGGGATCGAAACCATCTTCCAAAAATGAGGTTTCATCTAATTTGTATTGAATGACACCAGCACTCAATCCGAAGGACAACATGTTTAAATCAATCTCATTTCGTGAAAACAATAAATGATGAGCATAGGTGATGGAAGCACCTGTTTGTGAATGATAACCATTTTTATCATTGAAGACAATGGCTCCGATAGCAGAAGGCGTATCGCCAATACGACTATTGATGCTTAAGGTTTGCAAAGAAGGCGCATCATCCTGACCAAACCATTGTTTGCGCGCCGTCAATCTGACTTTTGCACAATTGGCAACACCAGCCATCGATGGATGGATGAGGTAATAGTTATCAGTTAAATAATCAGAATATATGGGTAACCCTTCTTGAGCCATACCAAGTTGGCTGATCAAACCTGTAATTACTAATAAACAAAATAATTTAAAATTCATGTGGCGTTTATCTTTCAGTATAATGTGGTAAAAATCAGTAGTCTTGTCGAAATGGTTTAAATCTTTGTGTTGCATTTGAAAATTAAACTTGTTGGAGCTCCCAATCAGTGTTTGTTTACCATAAAACGCCAATCCAAACTTAAAAGTATCAAACAATTTGCGAACAAAACAAAAAATTCAACACCAGCCTGTTTTTGAATAAGCGGGAAATTTAAGAAATTTTAACTAATAACATCGCAGAATTAAAAACAAAATGACACTTTAACACTTATGAAAATGGTCAATTTTACAATCGGATTAATTATTTTTTCGGATGAAATAAAGCACGGAATGAACTACCGAAAATATTATAATTTGTAAATTTGCATCAAATAAAACTACAATGAAAATCTCCATAAAAACTACCAGTAATCCTACTATCTTAAAATTTGAAGCCGATTCTTTTTTGACCAATCACGAAAGTTTTGAGTTCAACAATATCGATGAGGCAAAAGCTTCGCCATTGGCTCAACAGTTATTTTACCTCCCATTTGTAAAGAAGGTTTACATTTCAGGTAATTTCATTGCGATTGAGCGTTACAATATTGTTGAATGGAAAGATGTGCAAGAAGAGGTCGCAGAGCAAATCGAAGCCTATCTCAACACTGACGGCGTAATTATAGGAGAAACTAAAGCCATCAAAAAAGTGCCCGTAACTGTTTATGCCGAAAGCACTCCAAATCCATCAGCCATGAAGTTTGTAGCCAATAAAAAATTGGTAACAACTTCGCACGATTTTACCTCCATTGATGAAGCAAAATATTCGCCATTGGCAACACAGTTGTTCCATTTTCCTTTTGTAAAAGGTGTTTTTTTGGATGAAAATTATGTCTCCATCACCAAATATGAAGTGGCGGAATGGAATGATATTACCATGGAACTTCGCGAATTTATACGAAGTTATATTGAAAACGGAAAAGACATTATCACAGCAAACGCTCCAGAAGTGCTCCAAAAAACGACTGAAAAATTAGATGCGACCTATGAAAATCTTGATGACACTTCAAAAGAAATCATCAATATCCTCGAAGAATATGTAAAACCAGCCGTGGCAAGCGATGGTGGTAACATTCAGTTTCAATCCTATAATCCAGACAACAAAACTGTGAAAGTTATTTTACAAGGTGCTTGTAGTGGATGTCCATCTTCAACGTTCACCTTAAAAAGTGGCATTGAGAATATGCTCAAGGAAATGATGAAAGGAAAAGTTGAATTTGTGGAAGCCAATAACGGTTAAAATTCCCTATATTTATATCTAAATCATTTTTTAATTAAAATCCATAAGAATATGTCTGTATTAAAAGTTATAGAAATCATGGCCAATTCCGATGAAAGTTGGGAAGATGCAACTAGAAAAGCCGTAAAACATGCCGCAAAAAGCGTGAAGAACATTAAATCTGTTTACGTTCGCGAACAAAGCGCTGTAGTCAAAGACAATGAAGTTACCGAATTTAGGGTGAACTTAAAAATAACTTTTGAGGTCAATTAAACTTCAAAATTCAACTTCTAAAGCACTCCATAATGAGTGCTTTTTTTATGCGCTGACATTTCGTTAACTTTGAAGATGCGAACTATACGTCTCATCATATTACTGACAATCTTAAGTTGTCAAGGACAAAAACAAAAACCAATGTCTTATCCATACACCAATGACCTCATCAACGAAACAAGTCCTTACCTCTTACAGCATGCGCATAATCCTGTCAATTGGCACGGATGGAATGATGAATCCTCGGCATTTGCAAAACAGCAGAAAAAGCTCATGATCATCAGTATTGGTTATGCAGCTTGCCATTGGTGCCATGTGATGGAGCACGAAAGTTTTGAAGATACAGAAGTTGCTAAAATTATGAATGACCATTTCATCAGCATCAAAGTGGATCGGGAAGAGCGTCCGGATATTGACCAAGTATATATGAATGCCGTTCAATTGATGACTGGCTCTGGCGGTTGGCCAATGAATGTGGTCGCCTTGCCAGACGGACGACCTGTTTGGGGCGGAACCTATTTTAAAAAAGAACAATGGATGAGCGCTCTGGAACAGATTTCAGAATTATACGATACCAATCATGAGAAATTAGTGGCATACGCAGACCAATTGGAACAGGGTATCAGAAGTCTGGATGTGGTAGAATTAAATACTGAAGAGGCCGTTTTTACCACAGATTTTATCTCCAAAAGCATCACCAATTGGTCGACCCAATTTGACCATTCACAAGGTGGAATGACACGTGCACCAAAGTTCATGATGCCCAATAACTATCAGTTTTTGTTGCGTTATGCATATCAAATCGATAATGAAGAACTTAAAAAATATGTGAATCTTACCTTGACACAAATGGCTTATGGAGGCGTTTTTGACCAAATTGGTGGTGGGTTTTCCCGCTATTCAGTCGATGATAAATGGCATGTGCCCCATTTTGAAAAAATGCTCTATGATAATGCCCAATTGGTCAGTTTGTATGCAGATGCATATTTGATCACAAAAGATAAACTTTACAAGGATGTCATCATGGAAACTTTGGAATTTGTCAATCGCGAACTGACTGGCACCCAAGGAAATTTTTATTCCTCATTGGATGCCGACAGCCACAATAAAGAAGGTCAATTGGAAGAAGGTGCCTTTTATGTTTGGCAAAAAGAGGAGCTGAAATTGATGTTGAAAGATGATTTTGAATTGTTTTCAGATTATTACAATATTAATTCCTACGGTTTTTGGGAACACGACAATTACGTATTGATCCGCAAAGACGATGACGCATCCATCCTAAAAAAGTTCAAACTCACATCTGAAGAATTATCAACCAAAAAACAAAATTGGAAAGAATTCCTTTTAAAAGAGCGCAGCAAACGTGAACGACCCCGACTTGATGATAAAACGCTCACTTCCTGGAATGCATTGATGCTGAAAGGCTATGTGGATGCCTATCGGGTTTTGGGAGATAAAACCTATTTGGACACTGCTCTAAAAAATGCCGAATTCATCATGAAAAATCAAATTCGTGACGATGGAGGACTCAATCACAATTACAAAGACGATAAAAGTACCATCAATGGCTATCTTGAAGATTACGCTACCACCGTTGAGGCCTTCATCACTTTATACGAACAAACATTGGACATAAAATGGCTCAAGGAGGCAAAAAAATTGACTGATTATTCATTTGACCATTTTTACGACAACCAAAGTAACCTATTCTTTTTTACATCAAATTCAGATGCCAATTTGGTAAGTAGAAGTATTGAATATAGAGATAACGTGGTGCCGGCAAGTAATTCCATCATGGC